>DTSC01000112.1 GCA_012965625.1 Flavobacteriales bacterium
TATAGAGGCTGCTACTGATATGACTATGCCAACGGATTATTGTGATGGTAATATAACACCTGAAATTACCGTAACCAATAATGGCTCTTCTACCATTGATGATTATGAAGTAGCCTATAGTTTGGATGGCGCAGCACTTGTTACACAGGCTGGAACCAACTTGGCAGCCTCTGCTTCGGCTACAATTAGTTTTCCGGCAATTACATTAACGAATGGTTCACACAACATCGAATATAGTGTGAATACGGATGGAACCATGGACATAGATAGCATACCAGGTAATAATGATGCCAGCTCAGGAACGATCAATACCGTGTCACCCACTGCTTTTACAATCTCACATGGAGAAAATTTTGAAAGCTACGCTATGGCTTCTGATGATCTAAACAATGCAATTCTTATTAACCCTAATGGCGAAAACACCTATGTAGTCGATAACGGCGTAAGCTCATCTGTCACATGGCCTTTGGGGGCGTTCGGTAATAGTGATCAATCATGGAGAATGCGCTTTTTCACTTGGGGACAGGGAAGCGAGGCAACAATTGTTTTTGAGAACATTGATTTAAGTACATGGGGTGGCGCTAATGGCACGAATAGTGACCTGTTTTTCTCTTATGCCTATGCACAATATTCCTCAGAGAATGACAGGCTAGAGGTTCTTGTTTCAAAAAATTGCGGAGCAACTTGGATACCTGTATTTGATGAGCAAGGGTCTGGCCTGGCAACTGCACCAGCTCTTAGTACTGGGCACTTTTACCCCGGAGTTAACCAGTGGGTCAAAGTTAATGTCGACATGAGCTATTATGATGGAGAATCAGCTGTTATGATTGCATTTAAGGGTACTAGCGATTATGGAAACAACCTGTATATTGATGATATAGGGCTTTGGAACTATTCTACAATTGATGAAACATCAAGCAATCAGTTTAACGTCAGGACATACCCAAATCCAATAAATGATGTAGGTCAGCTTGAATTAACGCTAGCAGGCAAAGCAGAGGTTCAGGTAGGAGTCTACGATATGTTAGGGCAAATGGTAATCCCTGTTGTTTATGGCAAGTTAGCACCAGGAACGCATAATTTTGATATGGAAACGGCCTCTTTAGATAATGGCATTTATCTTGTTAAGGTTCAAGTGGACGGACAAGTACAGACATCAAGAATCATCATATCTGATTAATACTGGTCTAGTACATGATCTATGTACAGAAAAAGGTCCTTCGGTAATCGATGGACCTTTTCTTTTGCCATTTTGTTTTTACCTAGTCTTACCATGATGGCGCTTTTAGAAGGGATTACTGCAACATATTGACCCATGAGGCCTTCCATTAAAAAGATATGGTCGCCTCTATAGTCAGTCATCCACCAGGAATATCCATATCTTTTCAGCTTGGTTCCATCGTCTTTTTCCACAAGATCTGCGGCTTTAACAGAAGCTTTTACATAATCTGATGAAATAAGCTGCTTACCTTTCCAAACCCCATTATTTAGGTATAGCTGTCCTATTCTGGCAAAATCTCTGGCATTAGAATTAAAGCAGCAGTATGCCTTTTCATTACCACCCTCTTTGTCGAGGCTCCAAAAGGCAGAATATTTTGCCCCAATTGGTCCCCAAAGCTTTTTTGCAGCATAATCTGCAATTTTTTCTCCAGTTGCCTTTTCCAAGACAAAACCTAAAAGCTGGGTATTTCCGCTTAAATACTCAAATTTGAGTCCAGGACTTTCTACTACATCATAACCCTCAATTAAAGCCCTTAAATCGTCGCCAAAATAGGCTTTAGCGGGAAAGGCGAAGGGGTTTGAATAGCTTTCATCAAAGTTGAGTCCGGAACTCATTGTTAACAAGTGCTTGATGCTAATTGTTGCTTTTTCCCCTTCATTATAGGAAGCAAGGAAATCACCTACCTTTTGATCAACACTTTTTATTTTGCCTTCATCAATTGCAATACCTATTAATATGCTGACAATACTTTTCGCCATTGAAAATGCATTTGTATGAGAATTCTCATTATAGCCGTCCCAATACTGTTCTAGCCTGATGCTGTCGTTTACAATAATTAGATAGGCAATAGTTCCCAGCTCCTCTAGAGTTTCAAGAAGGGCCGAAGGAATTTTTTGGGTATTATAGTCATTACCAATAGGCCAAGGCTGATGTATGCCCGATTTCACCTCTCTGTTATGAAATATTTGGTACTCGTCTATGGAGGCCCCCTTTTTCCCTTTCAAATAGGTGTTGGCAATTCCTTTATAGAGATGGGTATTTTCTGATAATATTATTACTAAATTAAGAACAAATAGAATAACAATAAACCACGCAAAAGTTTTTTTTACTGTGCTCATTTAATAGATCGTTCTAAAAGTTCCTGTGATGTTTGTTGTTCTAAATTAATTTGGAAAAGGTCTGAAAAATGGCATTTCAATTTATTCTTGACCTCACTAATATTTTGCTCTTCTCCCAACTCTTTTTCTAAAGACGTTACCTCTTTATCCTCTATTCCACAAGGAATGATATTATTAAAATATTCTAGATTGGTGTTAACATTAAACGCAAAGCCATGCATGGTTACCCAGCGACTGGTTCTTACCCCTATAGCACAGATTTTTCTAGCCTTTTTTGGATCTTTGATGTCTAACCAAACACCTGTGGCCCCTTTTATTCGACCTCCTTTCAAGCCATAGTCAGCAAGGGTTAATATTATTGCCTCTTCAAGCGTTCTAAGATAAAGTCCAATATCAGTGAAAAAATGGTCAAGATCTAAAATTGGATAACCGACAATTTGGCCCGGACCATGATAGGTGATATCTCCTCCTCTGTTAATCTTAAAGTAATCTAAACCTCGACTAGCCATTTCAGTTTGGTTGAGCAATATGTTTTTACTATCACCGGATTTGCCAAGAGTGTAAACGTGGGGGTGTTCGCAGAATATCAGATAATCATTTGTTGGAACCTCTTTATAGTTGGAGTTTTTTCTGTTTGATATTTTCCGGCTTATCGTTGCGTTAAACAGGACTTCTTGATAATCCCAACACTTTTTATATTCAATTAATCCTAGGTCCTGGAAGATTACATTTTTCATTTAATAAAGCGATCAAAGGATTAAATTTTTGAAAGTTCGGATTTTAAATAATTAATCACCTCTATTTCCATGGCATCAACTTGATTTTTTTCAGAAAGAAACCAGGATAACCAGTCCCCAAGGTGAATAAGATATAATGTTCGTTCAATTTCAGAGTTTCCTTTTGAATAAACCTCTATAATGGTGCTCGTATATTTTGAAAATATTTCCTTACAGGTTTCAATACGTTTCTGTGTGCGGGAAAAATCAGACTTGTTTCTTAGTATCAAAACTGCAAGACTATCATCGCCACTTTTCCAACCAACCAGCTCATTGTGATTCATTTCAGGAAATACCTGGTGCCAGCACAACATCTTAGAATTCTCGTTTAATTGTTGTCTCAGGCGAATACCCACACCTTCATATGCTGCCGAGGTATAAATAATAGGCGTTTTCCCCACCATAGAGCCAGATAATTCTAATGCCTTTTGCATAATATCATCTTCTTCAGATTCCAATAAACTTATTCCTGATTTTATCTGTGTTTTAAACTCAGCCCCAACAATTCCATAATGATTTAGCACAAAAAAGAGCTGCGTTAAAGAATATCCTAAGCAGGCCCTTGGCGGCATTCCTCCAGGGATTATAATATGATTAAGGCCCCTGGTTTTAGCAATATTTAAGACCTCTCCACCTGAAGTAATACAAACGACCTCAGCATTTTGTTTTATAGCCTGGCTCATTGCACTTAATGTTTCTTCGGTATTGCCCGAGTAAGAGGAAATAATTACCAAAGTTTTGTCATTCACATATTTTGGAATAAAGTAGTCTTTATTAACATTGATTGGTATATCAGCTTCTTTTTCCAAAAGCTGAGAAGCAATTGTGCCCCCAATACCAGAACCGCCTAACCCACTAATAAGCACGTTGTTTATTTGATTGCTCGCCGATGCTAAATTGGCAGAATTTCCTATTTCTAATGCCTCTTTTAAATGAGAGGAGAAGCTTGATATTAATGCTTTCATTTCATGATTTAATTGATTGAACAAAGATACTAAAATCAGGAAATTATTTAGGTTGACGGTAAAAAGCTCGGGAATTTAGCTCTATTGTTTTGACTATCTTTGTTCGCAAAATTTGATAAAATGACTACTGATTACAGCGAGCAGGAACAAGTAAGACGAAATTCCCTGGAAGAAATCAAAAAGCTTGGAATTGAACCCTATCCGGCAGAACTCTTCGAAGTAAATGTTACTGCTAAAGATATTTTGAATAATTATGAAAAGCGGAAGCTTGATTACAAAAACATCAATATCGCTGGCAGGATTATGAGCAGAAGGGTTATGGGCAATGCATCTTTTGCTGAATTAATGGATGCTTCTGGAAAGATTCAGCTTTACATTAAGAGGGATGAGATCTGCCCAGATGAAGACAAATCATTATATAATCAGGTATTTAAAAAACATTTAGATATTGGAGACATTATTGGTGTTTCCGGCTATGTCTTTAAAACCAAAGTAGGAGAGATCTCTATACATGTATCTAAGCTTAAAGTTTTGTGTAAGTCGCTAAGGCCACTCCCAATTGTCAAGGAAAAGGAGGGGGAGGTTTATGATGCCTTTACGGATCCTGAGCAAAGGTATCGTCAAAGGTCTATTGATCTTATTGTTAACCCAGGTGTAAAAGATGTTTTTATACAGAGGAGCAAATTGATTTCTGCAGTCCGTAAATTTCTGTCTGATAAAGGATATCTAGAAGTTGAAACACCCATTCTTCAGCCAATTTATGGCGGTGCAGCAGCACGGCCGTTTAAAACACATCATAACGCACTTGATGTTCCTTTGTATTTGCGCATTGCCAATGAGCTTTATCTTAAGCGTTTGGTGATAGGAGGATTTGAAGGAGTTTTCGAATTTGCCAAGGACTTTCGAAATGAGGGCATGGATAGGTTTCATAATCCGGAATTCACCCAAATGGAGCTTTATGTTGCATATAAAGATTATAATTGGATGATGGACTTGGTTGAAGAGATGGTTGAAAGTGTAGCTCTTAAGCTTCATGGGAATACCAAAATATTGGTTGGAGAGCACAAAATTGATTTCAAGAGACCATGGAAACGACTGACTATGTTTGAAGCGATAAAAAAATTCGCTGGCGTTGACATTTCAAACATGGATGAAAAAGAGCTTTTTGTTAAAGCGAAAGAACTTGGGGTGAGTGTAGATGATAAAATGGGAAAAGGCAAACTTATTGATGAGATTTTTGGTGAAACAGCAGAGCACCAGATCATACAACCAACCTTTATCACGGATTACCCAGTAGAAATGTCCCCTTTAGCCAAAAAACATCGTGAAAAAGAGGGCTTAGTAGAAAGGTTTGAAGCCATTTGTAATGGCAAAGAGCTATGCAATGCATTTTCTGAATTAAATGACCCCATCGATCAAAGAAGGCGGTTTGAGGATCAGCTTGAGCTTGGAAAAAAAGGCGATGAGGAGGCAATGGTCTTAGATGAAGCATTTTTACAGGCAATGGAATATGGCATGCCACCAACAGCGGGTCTTGGAATTGGCATTGACCGATTAGTGATGATTATGACTAATTCCAGATCAATTCAGGACGTAATCTTTTTCCCGCAAATGCGTCCCAAAGTATAAATGGATTATGGTAGACCAAACTAATATTGCCGTCATAGGTGGGGGTAGCTGGGCTACCGCAATTGTTAAAATGCTTGGAAATAACCAGGATAGTGTATTTTGGTGGTTGCGTGACAAAAGCCAAATAGCCAGCATTGAGAAGCATGGAAATAATCCGCGATATTTGCCAACGGTAAAACTGGATATTGAAAAGTTAAACATGTCATCAGACCTGAATGAAGTTATTTCCAAATCATCAATAATTATTTTCGCTGTTCCTTCTGCATTTTTAAAAGAGGTGTTGTCTGAAACTAATAAAACTGCATTAAAGGATAAAACTGTTTTTTCTGCCATAAAGGGAATTGTCCCTGAGAATAATACTATAGTAGGAGATTTTATACACAACCAATATGGAGTACCCTATTCGGATATAGGTGTTATTACGGGCCCATGCCATGCAGAAGAAGTTGCTTTGGAAAAGCTGTCTTATTTAACTGTGGCATGTCAGGATGAAGCGAAGGCTGAGGTAATAGCTGCCAATCTTTCTTGTGATTATATCAAAGCTAAAGTATCAGATGATATTTACGGCACGGAATACTCAGCAGTTTTGAAGAATATTTTTGCCCTTGCTAATGGCATTTGTAACGGCTTGGGGTACGGAGATAATTTTCAAGCTGTTTTAATCTCAAATGGAATAAAAGAGATAAAACGATTTGTAGATGCAGTTCATCCAATAGACAGAGACATAAAGAGTTCCGCTTATTTGGGAGATTTATTGGTGACGGCCTATTCTAAATTTAGCAGAAACAGAACTTTTGGAAACATGGTCGGCCAGGGGAAAACGGTTGAACAGGCAATGGAAGAATTAAACATGGTTGCCGAAGGGTATTATGCTGTTAAATGTATCATGGAGGTTAATAATATACATCGTGTTGAAATGCCGATTACATCGGCAGTATACCGTATTTTGTATGAGGGTATTTCAGCAAAGGATGAAATGAAGAGACTTGCTGACATTATTTGGTGAGATTGTATTAAAAGAGAGAATACTAACCGGCAAAATAATTGAACACCTTGGCTCCTTTTGATTTTCCGATTAAAGCTTCCAGTTTATTGAGGGGCAATTCTTTGATCTTCTTAACAGAGGAATATTTTTTTAGTAGTGTTGACGCTGTTGCTTCACCTATTCCTTTGATTTGATTCAACTCTGTTTTTATAGTTGCTTTAATACGTTTATTGCGATGATGACTAATTCCAAAACGATGGGCTTCATTTCTAAGATGCTGTATAACCTTTAGGGTTTCTGACCTTTTATCAAGATACATTGGAATGGGATCATTAGGATAATAGATTTCTTCAAGCCTTTTAGCAATCCCAATAATACTGACTTTTCCATTAAGGCCTAATTTTTTTAATCCAATTATCGCTGAGCTAAGCTGGCCTTTACCTCCATCAACAACAATTAGTTTTGGTAACATTCCCTTATCCTTAAGAACGCGACGATACCTGCGAAAAATTACCTCCTTCATGCTTGCAAAGTCATCCGGGCCTTTAACTGTTTTAATATTATAATGGCGATACTCTGATTTTTTTGGTTTGGCATTTTTAAATACAACCATGGCGGCAACAGGGAAAGAACCCTGAATGTTTGAATTGTCAAAACATTCAATATGGTCTGGCAACTCCTTTAAACGGAGGTCTTTTTTGATTTGATTCATGATCCTTATCGAAGAAGATTTTTTGACCCTTTCCTTTAAATTTCGTTGTTTTTCTAATTGGTAGTATCGGGCATTACGTTTTGAAAGATCGAGCAACTTTTTTTTATTTCCTTTTTGTGGTACTATAAAGTTTATCTTTTTTGATTTAAATATGGGTGTGTTTGTGAGACGAAGGGGAATAATAATTTCCTTTGCATTACTTTCAAAGCGATTTAGCAAATCAACAATCGCAATTGTCAAAAGGTCTTCATCTTTTTCATTTAATTTCTTTTTTAGCTCTACAGTATGTGATTGAACGATAGCTCCCTGTATTACCTTCATGTAATTAACATAACCGGCAATTTTATCCGATACAATTGAAAACACATCAACATCTTTTATCTTTGGGTTTACAACAACAGATCTCATGCGGTATTTTTCCAGATAGTCAAGCCGGTCTTTAATAATCTGCGCCTTTTCATACTGATGTTTGTCGGCATGTTTTTTCATCAACAACTTTAGATGGTTGGTTAATGCACTTAAATTTCCCTGAATAATATCCTTGATCTCATTTATCTGGTTTTCATAATCTGCAGGTTTTTGCAGTCCTTCACATGGTCCGAGACAATTGCCAAGATGATATTCAAGGCATACCTTGAACTTTCCCTTTTTAATATTCTCTGAAGACAGATTGTAGTTGCAGTTTCGCAGCTTATATAACTTTCCGATCAATTCTAGTATGGTATTCATCATTTTTACCGAAGCGTATGGGCCATAATATTTAGATCCGTTATTTCTAATATTTCTCGTTGGAAAAACTCTTGGAAAGCGCTCTTGTTTCACGCAAATCCATGGAAATGTCTTGTCATCGCGAAGCAAAACATTATACCTGGGTTTGAATTTTTTTATCAAGGAATTTTCCAGAAGTAAAGCGTCCCATTCTGTTCCGACCACAACATATTTAATATCAGCAATCTTTTTTACCAGAACCTTTGTTTTGCCATTACCTTTTTGCCCTTGCTTATTAAAATAAGATGATACTCTGTTTTTAAGATTCTTTGCCTTTCCTATATAAATGATGGTCCCTCCCAAATCCATAAATTGATAAACTCCCGGCTTATCTGGTAGGTTTCTAATTTTTTGCTTTAATTTTATAACAAGGTCCATAATTGTAAAAATAAGCAGGAAAGGATAAATTAATTCATTACACGGTAAAGCCTTTGATACAGAATGCTAAAATCTTTTTAGCTTCTTCTTTAAATCCTGTATTATCGTATTAAGGATATATGACCAGTGTATAGATGACTTTTACCGGTCATGTCTTTGGAGATAATCATCCACACATATACATCGGTTTGTACCATCTCTTTGCTTTTGTTAGCTGTACCGTCCCATGGCACTTGATAATTTGTAGTTTCCCAGATTAAATCGCCCCAGCGGTTGAAAATAGAAAAACTATAACCTAGCTGATTGACTCCTCTTGCTCTAGGGAGGAAATCTTCGTTAAATCCATCATTATTGGGTGTAAATGTATTTGGAATAAAGAATATATAATCAGGTAATATTATAAGGTTTTCTGAAGCTATGTCCAGACAATTATTTGTGTCCTTAACAATTAACAGAATATTGTAGGTGCCAGTGTCTACATATTCATGTACGGGATGTTGGATCAAACTGGAGTCATTATCCCCAAAACTCCAATTCCATTGATTAATTCCGCCACCAATTGACTCGTCAGTAAAGGAAATCACAGGATTAAGGATTGTTGCTGAATCAGGATCCATGATAAATTGTGCTTTGGGTTTTGGAAAGATATTTACAGTATCTACTATAGTGTCTGAACATCCAAAATTTGTAGTTACTACGAGGCTGGCAACAAATATCCCCCCATTTGGATATTCGTAAGTTGGATTTACATCATATACAATCGAACTTCCGTCACCAAAATCCCATGTCCACTGATCAATAATGCTTGTCCCTGAATTCGTGATATAGGAATAGTCGGTAAAATGAATGGTTTCTGTAGCGCAAGCTGAATCTCTGGTAAAAGCAGCGGTAGGGCTTGAATACACATCAATTGTAATAGCAGAATCATCTACACATATTCCATTACTAACTGTCAATGTTACGTTATAGCTTCCAATATTTGAAAATACATTACTAGGGTTTTGAAGGGTAGATACATTACCATCCCCAAAATCCCATGTCCACGCAGTTGCACCAAAAGACTGATCTAAAAACCGGGTGCTTATCGCAGAACATCCAGTAGTTTCAAAAGAAGTTAAACCGGCTATGGGTGAAACATACACAACGACATAATTTGGATATATAATAGTGTCGGTATATACTCCATTTGTAGCTGCTAACGTAATATTATACGACCCAGCACTGGTAAATGTATGGGTGGGATTTTGTTGCGTAGAAGTCGCCCCATCATTAAAATCCCAAAACCATGAATCTGGTGAACCAATGCTGGCATCCGTAAAAGTAACGGTGGCAAAATCGCAACCCTGGGTAAAGGTACTTGTAAAATCTGCAGAGACAAATGGGGCAACTACAATAGTCAAAACATTTGAACAGACTCCAACACAACCATTAGAATCTGTTATGGTTACCGTGTAGGAATACGATCCCGTTCCTCCATACAAATGTAAGGCTGTCATTCCCGTGTCAATACCACCATCCCCAAAATCCCATTCATAAGTGAATGGTGTCGTTCCAACAGAAGGAATTACTTCAAACTCTGTGTTTGCTCCTAGGTATAGACGGCTGGCACTACAGGTAGCACTAGGCAATGGATTAACGGAGATAGCTATTGGTGCTGAGACTACAGAAGGGGTTGATGGGCATGGGTAATTTGTTGTCATTACGCAGGTAACAACATCACCATTATTTAAAGATCCTGATGTAAAGACATTTGTATCCATACCAACAGGACTATTATTAATTAACCACTGGTAGCTAGGGTCTGCTCCCCCATTAATAGGGATTGCTCCAAATGTTGTTATATCGCCTTCACAAATATTGGAAGAGGTTACAGAAACAAAAATATTGGGATCCAGAACAGGTGCAACCTCAACCAAAAAGGTGTCAATTTTTGAGCGACCGCAACAGATGGAGGTCGTTTGCAAAGTCACCTCATACGTACCAGTATCTCCAAAAGTGTGATTAATTGAAGTTGTGCTTGAACCGGAATAGGTGACAGAAGTGTTGTCATATACGGTCCAGTCATAAAATAATGCTGAAGTAAAAGAGCTTGAAAAATTATTGTTATCACCTGGGCAAGTTACTGTGGCACTAGATTGTACAGAAGGGAGGTAAATAGAGCCATCGCTAAAGATCCCTACAAAATCAGTAAAAATATAAGGAACGCCATCTACTACCAGTGTGATTGTATGGCGGCCCATGGTTGTATATTGAATAACTGCCGAATCCCCAACTGCAGAAAGCGGGGTAGCCCCACCATCAAAATACCAATTGATGATTCCAGATGCATTAGTATAGAATTCAATATCAGAAAAAGTGCAACCTGTATTTTTAACAAAGATCTGTGGCTCAACCGAGCTGCTCATATCGGATTGTGCAGCAGAAATGCCAGCAGGATCTTCATATAGGGGAAGGCTTACGCCAGGAGAACCATTGCCTCCATCACCACCAATTCCGCCGATACCGCCACCACCACCATCTCCTGGATCTCCAAGGTCACAATCCGATGATGTTCCCAGGCCCCCACTTCCTCCAAACCCCCCTACTCCACCAGGTGAGCCACCCAAACCACCAAGCCCCTGAAGGCCTGAATTTAATGAACAGTCCTTTACTTCTGTTCCTGCCCAATTGTTATAAATATAAACTCCAAAAGAACTGCCTCCACCTGTTCCGCCAAAAGCACCTGTACCACCTTGCCCACCTTCTCCACCGCCACCGCCGCCGGCTCCAGCACCATTATAGTTACCAAAAAGAGACCATAAACAACCTTGAGAGCCACCGCCGCCACCACCTCCTCCACCAGAACCATGCTCACCTTGTGCACCTGGCTGTCCATCACCGTTTATATAATAATTCCCAAAACCTGGCGCACCATAATTGCCAACCAGGCCATTGTTACCATTTGCTCCATCTATGCCATCATTACCAGCATTGGCAGGACCGGCATCACACCCAAATGATACGCATGCTGTTGCGCAATATCCCGTCCCGCCAGCACCACCTGTACCAGGCCCTAAACCGGTACCATTTGCCCCAACTGAACCATCTGGGGCACTGTTTCCGCTACCGAAACACCAGGAATTGCCAGAACCCCGTGAACCTCCTGCTCCACCATTTCCTCCACCAAAACTGCCGGGAAAGGAACCAGCTCCACCAATGCCACCTGCTGTACAGCAACCTCCGTTACCATCTCCTTGTTGACCTGCCTGGCCGCTTGTTCCATTAATTCCAATTGTGCCAAAAATTCCGCTTAATCCATCAACCCCGTTTCCTGAATTAACAATTACCCTGGTTATTGAATAATTAGAACAGCTGTCTAAATGAATGCCATAAACAGAGACCCCATCACCAACAGCGTTGCCAACATTTATGCTTATGTCCTGAATCCTGAAATTATTTATTCCAACGCACTCCATAGCTACCAATCTTCCAGGATTAAGCAAAATATTGCTATTATTCCGGTTAATAATGCTTGCTGGAGTATTTGACTTTACCCAGGTAATAGGATCAAAACCTCCTTCAATAGTAATATCGCTGATTAAATAAAGAGCATTGGAAATGGAATATGATCCATTCGCTAACCATACCTGGCTATTCATTGTGCTTGCAAGAGAAATACCATAAGATAGGCTAGCGGGATTTTGTTGGGTGCCTGCAATTCCGCTTGAAGCTCCTGTAGGGGAAACATAAATTATGTTACATTGCTGAGCATATGCTAGTCCGCCAAAGATGATCGAGGTGGCCAACAGTGTTGCGCTGCAAATAAATAATATTTTAATTACGGATTTAATAGGGCTGATTGTAATGCTGTGAATTAATCACAAATTTTTTATAATAATGTTTGTTTTTGTATTTCATGTCAATAATATACATTCCTTTATTAAACGATTTTGTTCTTAGATCCATCCTGATCTCAGTCGTGCCTGGATTTACACTTTCAATTGTTCTGCTTGAGATTTCCTGCCCTTGTAAACTTAGTACTCTAACCGTGACATCTTCTCTTTCTGAAAGGCTAAGTAATAAGTTGATATGGTCTGTTGTGGGGTTTGGATATAAGAAGAAGCTATTGATATAAAACTCTTCATTAATAGTCACGCTAATTCCTGTGTCAATTCCTACAAATATAAAATTGTGTTTAGTTATACTATCTCTACAGCCAAAAGCATTGGTGACAACCAACGTTACGGAATAAGATCCATTTGAGGAATAAAAATGCCATGGGTTTTGATCTGTGGAGTAGTTGTTGCTTGATGAGGGGTCGCCAAACTCCCATTTCCAGGTCCAGGCATCCATTGAGTTATCTGCAAAAAAGACAGTATCATTAGGATTCGTGATTGTCTGAGGATAGGCTTGGAAATTCACGATAGGACTAGGTAATACCATTACCTGGTTAGTAATAACAGCACTATCGTTTCCAGTAGGCCCATAGGCATGTAATGTTACATCATAGGTTCCAGGGTTGTTATATGAATGACTCGGATTTTCAAGAACAGAAGTTATTCCATTGCCAAACTCCCATAAATAGGTTATGGCATTTGTGCTTTGATTATAAAAGTCAATAGCTAAAGGAGCACAGCCATTAAAATCGGAGGCATTAAAATTTGCATAAAGCAGACTAAATATGGTTACTACAGCATTACAACTACTAGGGCATCCGTTGGAATCAACGACATTGACCTGGATATCATAAACTCCTGGTAACGTATAAATATGGGCAACTGAATTTCCTGTGCCCATAGTTTGATCGCCAAAGTCCCATAAATAGGTAAATGGTGCAACACCCCCAGAGTCCACCGTCGCATTAAAATAGGTGGGTTGGCCAGTTATAAAAGAATCTGCAGAACAGGAGACGTTTGGAAAGCCAACGACAGTAACCGAAATTGTATTTGATGTATCTGATAGCCCAGAAGAACAGCCAGAAGTGGCAGTGACGGAACAAGAAATTATATCTCCATCCGCTAATGTTGAGGTAGAAAAGGTTGGGCTGTTAATCCAAACAGGGGAACCATTTAAATACCATTGAAAGACAGGAACAGTCGCATTTTCCATACTCGCACTGAAAGTTAAATTTGTCCCTTCACATACCATATTACTTGTGTCACTTGATTGGATAGAAATAGCAGGAGAAATAATTGGCTTAACGGTAATTACCAGGGTATCTGGAAATGATTCTCCACAACAACTATGAATGGTTTTAAGAATAATATTATAGGTTCCCACAGAATCAAATGAATATGCCATTGAATAATAGCTTGGACCAGAAATAGTATCCCATTCATTACCCCTATTGATTAACCATAAATAATCAGATGCTGTTATAGAGCTCATAAAAGAGCCTACGTCTCCAGCACACAGGATGGTAGAGGTGATCGTATCAATCATGGGGTTTAAACCACTACCATTAGAATAAATGTTTATAAAATCCGAGTAGGTATAAGGAATTCCGTTATTAACCATGGTAAATGTCTTTCGTCCAGTAGTTGAATATGTTGCAATAGTTGTATCTCCAATCTTGGATGAAGGAATTGAGCCAGCCCCAAAATACCATTGAACGGTACCGCTTGCAGATGTTGAGAATTCTACAGGAGCATCTGTGCATCCGCCATGTTTTATTGAAACAAACGGTTGTTGTAAGCTATTTATGTTCATTAAACTAACGGGTACTCCCCAAGAGCTTTGGTAGAGGCCATACTTTATACCATTAGACCCTTTTCCACCATCACCACCATCACCACCATCACCACCATCACCTCCTGCACCTCCTGCACCAACCCTGCAATTGCCCTGACCTCCACCAGCACCACCTATCCCTCCAGCACCACCAGTACCACCAAATCCTCCAAGGCCACCTG
>DTSC01000113.1 GCA_012965625.1 Flavobacteriales bacterium
AAGTATTGGAGACATTATTCAAACCTTTAATCGGTATGACTATGTGATCAAGGCATCATATCAAGATAATGAAGCTGATGAAGATATCAAAGAGCGACTGGACTTCTTTATGAACTATATTAAAATCTGACTTGTCAATTAGATTAATTACTTTTTTATGAAGTTCGCAATTTATGGTAAGGCAATAACGGATGTAAACATCCCATATCTTAAACGGTTAAACGACAAATTGGTTAAAGAAAATATTGAATGTTGTGTTTTTAAATCGTTTGCAGGGCTACTGAAACAGAAAGATATTGAATTTCCTGTTGAGAATTCCTTTATAGGATATAAGGATTTGCCGAATGACACAGATTGCATGATTAGTATTGGAGGGGACGGCACTTTTTTGGATACGATTGCTCTCATAAGGGATTCAAATATACCAGTAGTGGGCATTAATGCTGGAAATCTTGGCTTTCTTTCATATATTTCAAAAGATGAAATTGAAGGTGCGATTGACGAGATAATTAATGGCAATTATACTCTCGAGAAAAGATCATTGCTGAAACTGGAAACTGAAAGTAAAATATTTGGAGAATATAATTACGCCCTAAATGATCTTACCATCCACAAACACAGCTCATCATCAATGATAACCACTCATGTATATTTGAATGATGAATTCCTGAATTCTTATTGGTCAGACGGCTTAATCATTGCAACTCCAACAGGCTCAACTGCATACTCTCTAAGTTGTGGAGGTCCAATAATTACTCCCGATTCTGGAAATTTTATCATCAATCCCGTTGCACCACACAATCTTAATGTAAGACCTGTGGTTATACCTGATACCATTACCATAACCATAAAGGTAAAAGGAAGAAATGAGAAATACCTGGTATCTTTAGATTCCAGATATGAAACGGTCGATTTAGAAACGAAACTAATTATAACCAAGGAAGACTTCCAGATTAACTTGTTGAGACTGAATAATCAGAACTTCTTAACTACCCTTCGCAACAAACTAATGTGGGGTTTAGACAAACGTAACTAGATCAGGAGTATATAGACCGCAATTTTTATGTAACACAATATCAGGTTATCCGTATATACAACACTGGATTTAACTAATTCGATGTTTTTATATTTTTTGTTTAGTTTTGTAACTAATTGATATTTTGAGTTAAGAAATGAATAAATTTATAATCGTATTTATCGCATTCTTCATGCTAAGCATTTTTGATGCTGACGGTCAAAGATGGAAAAGACTACGATATGAAGTTTGTTATGGTTTAGGGGCCAGTAATTTCTTAGGTGACCTCGGTGGTGCTGATAAAATTGGCGCTGGTGGGTTTCAGGATCTGGAACTTTCACTTACCAGATATGTTCTTAATGTTGGAGGCCGTTATAGGCTCATGAGCTGGCTTGCCATGAAAGGTAGTTTAAATATCGGTATGATAAAAGGTGACGACAAGCTTACAAATGAAGTGAGCAGACAATACAGAAACCTCAGCTTTAAATCTCCGATTGTTGAGTTAGCTGCTGTAGTAGAAGTGTCAGTCATACAAGAAAAAGCCGGCTCTCGTTATCGCATTAAAGGAGTCAAAGGAAGAAGAGGATTAGCCTTGAACACCTTTCCTTATATAGGTATTGCCGCCTTCTATTTTAATCCGAAAGCAGAATATAAAGGAGTATGGCATGCATTACAACCATTAACAACTGAGGGGCAAGGCCAGTTTGAAACACGAAAAAAATATTCACGGTTTCAGATTGCAATACCTATTGGAATTGGATTTAAATACGCCTTGGATAGAAGATGGTCGATTTCATTGGATTATGGTATAAGAAAGACCTTTACAGACTATTTGGATGATGTTAGCATGACCTATGCTGATTCAGCAGATATTATCAGAGGTACAATGGGAGACAGGAATACTGCTCTTGCTCTTGCAGACCCATCTGATGGCACTGAACCTGGTAAGACAAAAGCTGGTCAACAAAGAGGCAACCCTAATAACAACGACACATATATGTTTGCCATAGTCTCGTTGAATTACAAGTTCAGAAAAATCAAAAAGCTTAGAAGAAGCAGGCCTAAGTTCTAATTTCCCAGATTTTATTACAATAAAAGAAGGCTTTTCAGAGTTATTGCTTTGAAATGTTCATTTTTTCGATTTCATGAGAACCTTATTTGTCATATTGTGCTTTTTGGGAGTGTCCTGCATTGGTCTTTCCCAACGAACTTCTGAGGTTGGCCCCTTTTTAGGTGGAACCTATTATCTAGGGGACCTTAATCATAAGCACTTTTTTATGAGTCGCTCCGCTTTCGGAATGGTACACAGATATATTCTTAATGCTCATTTTTCTTTAAAAAACAGTTTTCTATATGGTACAGTAGCGGGAGATGATTCCAAATCAAAAAATCGCAATCAAATCAAGCGAAATTTACATTTCAGGTCTTCAATATTTGATATCGCCACAGAATTAGAATTTAATTTCTTCCCATTTGACCAACAAAAACAGACTGTTAAGCCGAATGCTGAAAGATATTATTTCTCTCCTTTTGTATTCATAGGTATTTCTTTGTTTTCTTTTAATCCACAAGCAAATCATAGTGGAACATGGTTTGAATTACAACCCTTAGGTACCGAAGGCCAGGGGACTATTGCCTATCCGAGCAAATCAAAATACCCGCTAACGCAACTATCGATACCACTAGGTGGTGGAGTCAAATACTATATAACAAAAAAAATCACCTTAGCATTTGAATGGGGGATAAGAAAAACCTTTACAGATTATTTGGATGATATAAGTACTACCTACGCAAATCCGGAAGCAATAAGCGCTGAAAAAGGACCGGTTGCAAAAAGTCTTTCTAATTCCTCATTATACGAGGAGAATATTGTTGATCATCAGCGCGGAGATTCAAAAACAAATGATTATTATGCTTTTGCAGGAGCCATTTTAACAGTAAAAATCTCCACTAAATATGTAAAGCAAAAGTGTCATGGCACAAATTAATTTTATCCCTCCATTAAAATAAACCAATATCTTTGTCATCTGATAAATTCAAAATGTCAATAGTAGACGAATTAGACATTCAAAAATTGCCGACACACATTGCCATTATCATGGATGGAAATGGGAGATGGGCGAAAAAGCAAGGAAAATTGAGAGTCTTTGGTCACAAGAATGGTGTGAAGGCAGTGAGAGAGGCCGTGGAATCCGCTGCAGATCTTGGGATTAAATATCTAACTCTCTACGCTTTCTCGACAGAAAATTGGAACAGGCCAAAACATGAGATCAATGCTTTAATGAAATTATTTGTCTCCACAATTAATAAAGAAACAGAAACACTGTTGAAAAACAACATTCGTTTATCAGCTATAGGAAATTTAAGTTCCCTGCCAACCAAAGCTTATAAAGAACTTAAAGAAACAATGGAGAGGACTGCGAATAATACAAGAATGCAACTAAACTTAGCATTAAGTTATAGTTCTAGGTGGGAATTAACAGAAGCCATGAAGTCCATTGCAGAGAAAGTGCAAAAACATGAACTAGAACCTGATAGCATTGATGAAGGATTGCTAAGCCGACACTTGAATACAGCCGACATGCCTGATCCTGAATTATTAATCAGAACAAGTGGAGAATATAGAATTAGCAATTTCTTGTTATGGCAAATTGCTTATGCAGAGCTTTATTTCACAGATAAATTATGGCCAGATTTTGAAAAAGAAGATCTGTATCGCGCGATATATGCATACCAAAATCGTGAGCGTAGGTTTGGCAAAACAAGTGAACAAATAAACACAGGATAGATAAATGAAGATATTAAGAAGAAGGCACTTGGTTTTTTCAATTATCATTCCTCTGATAATTGCAGGCTTTTGCATGTTCCCCTCCGTCATTTCTGCGCAAATATCTAGCAGCAATATAAACATTGAGGAATTGGATTATGCGAACCCTAAGGAATATAAAGTTGCAGGTATCACTATTAGTGGGATAAAATATTTAGACAAAAAAGTCCTTATCATGTTGTCAGGAATATCTGTTGGCGATAAAATTTCACTGCCTGGAGAAAAAACAGGAGATGCAATAAAGAAGCTTTGGAAACAGGGTCTTTTTTCAGATGTGAAAATATCTATTACCAAAATTCAAGGGGATAATATATTCCTAAATTTTTATTTACAGGAAAGGCCAAGGCTATCA
>DTSC01000114.1:0-14118 GCA_012965625.1 Flavobacteriales bacterium
GGGAAGAAGAATAGCGGAATTATTATTGACAACAATCATTTCGTTGATATTTTCAATATGTCATTCAATATACCTACAGCCTCAATTCTTATAGCAGAGGAATCAGAGTATATAAGTATCATTAACAATCATATGTTTCAGGATACAACTTCTTATCCGCAATTATTAAATTCAAGTGCTATCATATATTTTGATGCTAATAGCGGAGGTGGGCATAACATATCAGGGAATTATCTTGGAGGTTCTGATACAGCTTGTACGGGAAGTACGTATTCCATATCAGGGAGTGACAAATTCAGCGGTATCTTTTTTGCTGACAATAATACCGGGCCTCCAAGTCGTATCAGTGGTAATCACATTGCTAATATTATCTATACTACGGATTATAGTAATAATAAATATCCTCTAACAGGTATCAAGATTGCCGGAAGCAACTCTTTTACAGTTGGTTCTGCTGGAAATGGAAACATTATTGGCTCTGATGATGGAACAAGGAGTATTATCCTGGTAAACAATGGAGGTTCTAATAGCTTAGGGTTTTGTGGTATCTATTGCGATGCGGTGGATACATCGAATGTTGAATCCAATATTATTGGAGGCATTGAAGTAAAAGGAAGCAGATCAAATGCTACCACTCGTTTAATACATGTGCTGAATGGAAACTATGTTAATATTACAAAGAATGTTCTAGGTGGCATTAAGCAGAACAATGTCGTCATATTTTCACAATCCGATCTGACAGGAATTTTTCTGGAAATGGGTAGTGGAGATGTTGCAAAGAATTATATAGGAGGGCTTACAAACAAATCTTCATCCTCCTCTACTAAATTGATTGGCATTCAAAATGAAAGCAGTAAATCATATTCTATAACAAATAATGTTCTGCTAATTGACAATGGAGATTCTGTCAATGATATTCTGATTGACGGTATAGCTGACAATACACCATTTTCAATCAATCCTCATAATTATTACCATAATACAGTGAAAATTCATGGCGGCTCATCATTTACTGGCACGGCTAGAACAATTGGATTTAATAAAACTTCCCTTAACATTACGATTCTTAATAATAATATTTTGCAAAACATAAGAACCGGAGGTTTAGGCGGAAATTATGCGATAAGCAATACAGGTGGGGTTTTGTCCAATAAATTTAATTATTTGGTTGTTGCGGATGACTCAACCAAGCTTGGAATAGGACCTTTTGGAAATCAAACGTTTAGCCAATGGCAAACGAACACAAATGCTACGGGTTCTATAGGTGGTGGTACTCCTGAGCCAATTGATTCATTAGGCTATACTCTGGCATCCTTTCTGGGAGCGGATCAAGGAGTAGACCTGGTTACTTCAAACATAGTTGTTGACGATAAGGATGATGTAGCCAGGAGTACTACACCATGGATGGGAGCTTATGAAGGCCCTTCGCCTTTTGCCTGTAATATGACAATAAGCGTCTCAAGCTTTACAAACGCCTTATGTAATGGCGATAGTACTGGATCAGCAACTGCGATACCAAGTTCTGGAACGCCCCCCTACTCCTATGAGTGGGGAACAAACCCAGCACAGACAAACGCAACAGCTACAGGGCTTAAGGCGGATACCTTCAGGGTTATCGTAACAGATTCGTTATATTGCATAGATACAGTATTTGTAACTATTTCAGTACTACCATCAGTAGTAGCAATTGCAGGAGCAGACCAAACGATCTGCCAGGGAGATACTACCCAGTTAACTGCCACAGTGAGTTCTGGAGTTTCACCCTATACATTTAGCTGGACTCCAGGCATTGGATTGAGTGACTCCGCCATTTATAACCCATTTTGTAATTCAATAATAACAAGAACCTATTCACTAATTGTAACAGATTCAAACTCCTGTTCTGATACTGACACCTTGGTTATTAATGTTGATACACAAGCTACTGTTTCTGCAGGAGCTGATGATACGATTTGTGGAGAGGATAGCTATACATTAGCAGGTGCATTTGGCGGCTCAGCCTCCACCATTAGCTGGATAACATCAGGTACAGGAGCTTTCAGCGACACCAGTGATACCAATGCAATATATACTCCTTCGGAAGCAGATGTACTACAGGGAGGAGTTAAGCTTATTATTACTTCCGACACTCCCGGTATATGCAATGCTGCTAGGGACTCCATGATCTTATCCTTTTTTCCAAATAATGGTTATAGCACTGATAGCATTGCAGTGTTGTGCAAGGGAGACAGCAGCGGACAAGCCATCGTGACTCCAAATATATCTGGGATATATACATATAGCTGGGACGACCCCGGGTTACAAGTCAGTGATACTGCTATAGGGCTTTCTGCAGGTGTTTATCATGTTACTATTACTAGTCCTAACGGATGTGTCTCAATTGACTCTGTTGAGGTTACAGAACCGGATTCATTATTAGCATCAGCCATAATAACTTCCAATCTATCCTGCTATGGAGCATGTGATGGCATTGCAACTGCTGATATCACTGGAGGTATGCCTAGTTATAGCATTGTATGGACCAATACTGACATTGGCACTACTGCAGATTCTTTATGTGCTGATAGCATATATTATTTAACAGTTACAGACTCTAATAGTTGTGTCAGTGTTGATACATTTTCGTTATCCCAACCACTATTACTGGATATATCTATCACAGATAGTACGAATATAACATGTAATGGTTTGAGCGATGGGAATGCTACTGCCAGTGCATCTGGTGGTATAGGTCCATATAGCTATTTTTGGTCCAATGGAGTAACGGATACTATAGCTACGTCTCTTTCTTCCGGCATCTATTCTGTTTCTGTTACAGATGCACAGGGATGCACGGATTCTGTTTCTGTTACCCTATCGGAACCTCCGATACTTGATGTTGTTATATCTGACAGCAGCAATATGTCCTGTAATGGGGACTGCAATGGCACTGCTACAGGGCTGGTTACAGGAGGTAATCCTGGATATGTTTACTCCTGGTCCAATGGGGATGCTGATACCCTGGCGGACAGCTTATGCCCTAATACAATATATACACTGACCGTTACTGATACAATGGGCTGTGTGGACTCTGTATCCGTTACCCTTTCAGAACCCCCTATCCTTATTACTGATGCAGGCCTGGATACTGCAATTTGTCTTGGAGATACTGTTTCGTTGTCGGCATTTACTTCTGGAGGCACAGGAGCCATTAGTCATTCTTGGAGTCCCTTAATAGCTTTAATTTGTCCGGCTTGCCAAACAACTAAGGCTTCTCCTGCTATTACTACTGTTTATACAATAACAGCAGTAGATACCAAGGGCTGTACTGCACAAGATACCATCCTAGTAACAGTTGATCCTTTGGTGACAGCAAGTATTACAGGGGATTCATCTATTTGTGATGGTGATACCATAACCCTAACTGCTACAGGTGGAGGCTCCTATCTTTGGAATACGACGGAGACTAATGCTTCCATTACGGTTTCGCCTTCTGTCACTACAATATATTCCTGTGTTGTTGCCAATGGTGCTTGCGACACATTCGTAGTTGATACAGTGACGGTTGATCCTTCGGTGCCAGCAAGTATTACAGGGGATTCATCTATTTGTATAGGTGATACCATAACCCTAACTGCTACAGGTGGAGGTACCTATCTTTGGAATACGGGGGAGACTAGTGCATCCATTACGGTTTCGCCTTCTGCAACAACAACATATTTCTGTGTTGTTTCTAATGGTGCTTGCGACACTACCGTAAGCAATACGATTTCGGTTGATTCTTCGGTGATAGCAAGTATTACAGGGAATTCATCTATTTGTGATGGTGAGGCCACAACCCTTACTGCTACAGGTGGAGACTTCTATTTTTGGAATACGATGGATACTAGTGCTTCCATTACGGTTTCGCCTTCTGTCACTACAGGATATTCCTGTGTTATTGCCAGTGGTGCGTGCGACATATTCGTAGTTGATACAGTGACTGTTGAGGTTGTGTATGTAATAACGGATACTTTTTTCATCTGTTCAGGAAACGGTGTCTATATTGGAGGTTCTTATTATGATACTGCTGGCGTGTATTATGACAGTCTTTTGGCTAATTCTGGTTGCGATAGTATCCTGGAGATAACCCTTTTTGTATATGAGTTGCCAGCTACCAATAATATATATTCAATTTGCAGGGGAGACAGTATTAATATTAATGGAACCTGGCATTATAATGAAGAAGTGATAAACTATACGCTGCAGTCACTGGCAGGTTGTGACAGCCTGGTTAGCAATGAAATAATCTATTCAGATTGCGGATTTCATATTTACAATATTTTCAGCCCCAATGCTGATCAGATGAATGACCTGTGGATAATTGATGGGATTGGACAGTATCCTGAAAATAATGTGATCATATTTAATCGCTGGGAAGATGAGGTGGCAAGATTTCAGGGATATGATAATTCCAGGGTGGTATGGAATGGCACATCAAAAAATGGGAAAGAGCTCCCCAGTGGAACGTATTTTTACATTATAGATATCATCAATGAAAAATTTAGTGGATGGGTAGAGATTACAAGATAGCGAACAAGTTACATTTTGTGCTGACAGTAATTCTTGCTGGTTTTACAGGCCATGTAAATGCCCAGCAGAATGCACTGTATAGCCAGTATATGTTTAATCCTTTTTCTATTAATCCCGCTTACGCGGGAAGCAGGCAAGCCACAAGTGCTGTTTTATTATACAGAAACCATTGGGTTGGACTGGATGGTGCTCCTGTAAGCCAGACACTTTCTGTTCATTCGCCATTAAAAGGCAAGAACGTTGGCTTGGGATTTAATGTCTTAAATGAAACCATTGGGCCTAGAAGTAATATTGCATGCTTTGGAACTTATGCATACCATATTGCTCTTCCCATTGGCAAATTATCATTGGGCCTAAGAGCAGGAGGCTACCGCCTTCAGGTTGATGAGGCGCTTTTTGATTTTAAAAACAAATCAGAGACATATGATAACAAGTACTTTACCGGAAAGTTAATCTCGAGCTTTGATTTTGGAGCATACTATTATTCTAATCAATTTTATAGCGGAGTTTCTATAACCCATTTGGTGCATGGCAAGAATGGACAGATTAATGAGGATTTCCTAAAACCACAGATTCACTCTCACTTAATCCTGACTATCGGCTATGCTAATGCAGTTAACGATTGGCTTGTACTTAAGCCTTCTTCCATGGTGCGATATATGGAAGGTGCCCCCATAAATATAGATATGAACTTAAGTGCTTTGATAAAGAGGACATTCTGGATAGGCTTTTCATATAGAACAGCAAAAGACCTGGTATTAATCAGTGAATTTAACTTAACTGATTTTATCAGGGCCGGTTATTCTTATGATTTTATTTTAAGTGAAGTCAAGAGCTACAGCACTGGTTCTCATGAAATATTTCTTGGAATTGATTTTGATGTACGTAATAAAAAAACGTTGCAGAATCCAAGAATGTTTTAATAAATAATTCTTCAAATGGCATAAATGGTTGTGAGATACTTTTTAGTTATAATGTTAATTTGCCTTTCCCTGTTTTCTCATGAAGGGTTGGCAAGGGCTGAGCTTGCAGATTATCCTGACACTTCACTAAGTCCATTTTTTTCCATGTTCAATGTTAAGCAGTTGAACAGTGCTGGGCTGGATTTCAGCCCCGTTTATTATGGCAATGATTTGGTATTCATTTCAGAGAAAGAGCTGGACCTAATCAACTATGGGGAAGCCAGGTTTAGTAAATTGTCCTATTTGGCTGTCTTATATTCTAATCTGGGCTCACAGGGGGATAAGGCATATAGCACCCCAAAAAGTTTTTCCGTTCATATCAACCAGTTAAACCACAATGGCCCAATAACCTTTTCAGCTGATGGGAACTATGCAGTGTTTACCCGCACTAAGTATGAGAAATCCAGTATTGATAATATATTCAGGCCCAGGCTCTATTCCGCAAAAAAGATTGGTGGCAAATGGAAACATATAGAACAATTGGACTTTGGATACGATCAATATTTTTATGCCCATCCTTGCTTATCTAAAGACGGAAGAGAGCTCTATTTTACTTCTGATCGTGAAGGGGGCTTAGGTGGATATGATATTTATAAGAGTGTTAGAGTACATGATGATACTGCCTGGGGAGCACCCATAAATTTGGGTGCAGCAATCAACTCTAATAAAAATGAGGTATTTCCTTATTTTCACGAAGATGGCATGCTTTTCTTTTCTTCTGATGGTTATAAGGGAAATGGAGGCCTTGATATTTATTACTCTATATTATCTTCTGATGGTCAATGGCTAACGCCTAATCACCTGGATGCCAACATAAACTCAGGAGCAGATGATTTTGGAATAATATTCAATGATAAAAATGACCAGGGCTTTTTCTCTTCTAATCGTGATGGTGGCAAAGGGAAAGATGACATCTACGGATTCTTTGTTACATGGCAGGGTTCTGAAGAAAAAATGCTTGAGATTAATGGCAGATTTAGATTTACATCATTACCCCCTAAAAGTGCTGCCGGCTTGGATGTCTTTCTGATTGCAGAAGACGATTCTCCAGTTGAGTTTCAAAAGACCGATGTGGATGGCTATTTCTTGTTTAAAAACCTCTCTGCCGACAGAGATTATCAGATAAAAACAGAAGAAAAGATCCAGCAGCTTGAACTGGAGCTGCTTAGCAGCAACTATCAGCCAGTGGCACTAGCTGGTGATGCTGAAGGAAAGTTCTTGTTTAGACGATTAGCCTATAAACAATTTGATGAGGTGCCTTTCCTTTTTTCACCGTCAAAAGATACTAGTCAAGGTGGGAGATCTTATAAATCATTTGAAGGAAAGCTTACTGGCAGCCATGGAAAAGAACAGCACATATATGCATATAATGAAAAAAAAGAAGCAAGTGATTCTGTTATATCTGATCAGGATGGGTCCTTCTCCTTTCGTCAATTGCCAGGGGATGATGCCATTTTTTTCAAGACCAATGCATATTACCAGGATATGGAATTATGGGTTTATAAAGACAACAAGAAAATAGCTGAGATGATCCAGAATGAAAAGGGTGAGTTTATCTATGTCAAATTATTCGACGATATTATAAACAAGCTGGATCTAGAGGGGATATCAGCTTCCAGTTCATTATTAGAGGCAGATATTAAAGGTTACGACTTGAAATGGGTGGCTGCTGACAAACAAAAACAGAATCTATCGGGCAGATTTAAATATAGCAAGCTGCCATCAAAACCTGTTGAAGGACTTGAAGTAATTTTGATCGATGAGGATAATAAGATTATTACAACAACCTTTACTGAGGATGGTCATTTTCTTTTCAGGAACTTGCCTGTAGGTAAAAAATACATTGTAAAAATTGCCTCTTCACCTGATGTCCTGGAATTAGAGATGTTAAATATAAATACAAACAATATCACCTTTATCAGTGATGATGAAGGCAAGTTTGTTTTCAGAAGGTTGTCTTACAAAGATAATGATGATTTGTCGTATTTGTTTGGAGCTGACATTGACCCTGAAACTGAATACTATACAAAGTCATTCAACGGCCAGCTTAGTGGCAAGAATATTTCTAAAAGAAGGGTTATATTATTAAACAATGATGGCAAGGAGGTTGCTGTTGCCACGACGAATTCTGAAGGTGAATTTAAATTTAGGGCACTACCCTATTCGGAAAGTTATATCGTAAAGCTTGAGGAGCCTGATTCTGGTCTTACCTTGTTGGTGCATTTAGAAGATGAGGTGGTAGCAGAAATGAAAACAGATTCGAATGGCTATTTTGTCTATATTGAGTTAAAGCATGCTGCATTAAAAAGGATAAGCCTAATGGAGTCCAGGGATGCAAAAATGATACTTGATGATGAATTTACAAGCTACGCTAGCAAATGGGTAAGACCGACTAAGAGTACTTATACAATTTCAGGCAGGTTCCTGTTTAAATCATTGCAATCAAAGGTGCCGCCAAAGCTAAGGGTTCATCTTATCAATGAGCTCGATGAAATTGTTCAATCCAGTGAATCTGATCTAGCAGGCAACTTTATATTCCAAAATCTTCCATACAATAAAAAATATGTTATTAAAATAGAGGAACACGTATCTGGATTATTGCTGGATTTGTTAGATGAGAAAAATGAATCCAAAATCAGGCTAGCAAATAATCAAGAGGGAAAATTCATATATCAGGAACTTACACATAAGGATCTGGAGTTTGTTGGATTCCTATATAGAAATGAGAAGCAACTAGATAATCTAGAAAGAAGCAAGTCTATAAGCGGCCAGATTAAATTTACGAAACTGCCTTATAATGTGGGCCATAAGGTATACCTGATTAACAAAGCAGGAGGCATTGCATATACCACCACCAGTGATTTAAATGGGGTTTTTAGCTTTAGAAACCTTCCTTATAAGGACCATTATATCATTAAGGCGGATCATTATGATACAAATATGGAGATTCTTATTTTGGATGGAGATAAAGTTATTGCAGAACTTAGAGGAAATCAGGCTGGAGAATTTACTTATTTAAAACTTTCCTATAAAGTAGCAGGACAGATAGCAATGATGGATAAGGGGAGGAATTCACATTTAATTGTAACCAGAGGTATCTCTGGGTATGGAGAGGAATATTTTTTTGAGACAGCAATATTATCAGATGATTCAAAAACGGCCTATATTTATAATACGATTAAGCCAAAGACTCAAGATGAGCTTGCATTAATGCAGGGAAGTACATTGGGGCTTTGTCCAGAAACAGAGGATCTGCCAATGGAAGACCTAGATGATTGCATAGATTATACTATTGAAGAGCTTCTTTCCAATGGAGTAGTAGCAGAAATGGTTGATGTATCGACCGAAGAATCCAATGTTATAGAAGAAAAGGAAACTGCACCGGACTCCAACACTGACGGACTTGCAGAAATGGATGAAAAAAAGGAAATTAAAAAAGAGCCATTGAAAGAATCACCAGAAAGTTCCACCATTGCAAAGAATCGTTTCATACTCTATTTTGAATTTGATTCTGAACGGCTTGTTCCTGAATCAGAACATTTGCTATTAGAGGTAATTACCGCTATAAAATACCGTGCTGAAGGCATGGTCATTATTAATACCCATACAGATACACAAGGAGCAAAAAACTATAATTATGCACTTTCAAGAAGAAGATCAGCCTACTTGGTTAAGAAAATCTCTTCTAAAGGGATCTCTTCTGCAAAAATTAACACTAAGCCATTTGGAGAGTCTAAGCCAATTGTAAAATGCCCCATAAACTGTTCAGTAGAGCAACACAAGCAAAATAGAAGGGCAGAAATCATTATCCATTAATGAGTATTTAATTTCCCATCTTGCTACATTTAATTTCTTTATCCTGCTTCTGAGATAAAATTTATGGAATTGTCCAGAGGATTAATAGTCTCTTTTAGGTATTTAATTAGCTCAAGGTCGTACCTTACCAATAAAGAAAGCAAAGATTCATGGCGTTCCTGGAAGATTCCATTTGGAAATACCGTATCTATTAAGTTATGAATTTGATGAACCTCTATCTCATACTTTTGCTTGTCCGCTTTATCCATTTTCTTTTTCAAATAAGTCAGCGAGTTTATAGCTTTCTTTTTTTCTGCAGCAATCCGGTTTCTTAGCGAAGGGTATCCACATATTAATTTATCATGTATATTTTCATATAAGGCTTCAACCCGTTTTTTATCCGATTCTAAATCAACTGCTGAGCTAATTTGACTTTTAACATAAGTTTTTATCACTTGGGAATCTTCATTAAAGAGATTAGAAATATCCAGTTTTAGTCTTTTGATTTTTGAATTTGCGGCTTTACCAATGATAACGGCACTTTTACGTACAATCAAAGCTGGGAAGTTGACTTTATAATGTTCGAAGAGCTCTTTAAATTCCAGCCAGTAAGCTATTTCGGATGGCCCTCCTATATAAGCCAGGTTTGGTAAAATATGCTCTTGATAAATTGGGCGCAGCACAACATTTGGGCTGAATCGTTCTGGATTATTTGATAGTTCTGATTTTAAAGTTTCTACATCAATATTACTTCTCTCTCCTATTTTATAACCTTGCTCTCCATTATATTCTATTTTTGTTCTGAGGTGATCTTCAAGATAAAATAGGTTAATAGGCTGCGGTTTTACAGGCAGTTTATAGGCTGGGGCTAGCTTTGCAATGGTCTTGTTTACCTTTTTCTCACCAATACGATTTTCCAGCTCATCAAGCATGATCCCAGCAAATGAAGCCTTAAGGTCTTTGTGGTCTGCATCCAATACTACCAATCCGTAGGAACCGAACAGGTCATTTACAAGACTCCTTGTAGCATCCGCGAGGTTATTCTGTTTCAGATAAGCATCTGAGATTAATTTAAATAGCTTTTCATATTTCTTATCCTCACCAATAATTTCAAATATATCAGCAACAATAGTATCCATGTTAGCAATATTCATTCTACCTACAGGCCCACCCGAAACTCTATACCATTCGATTTTTTTATTAAACAAGGCAAGATGATTGATCTCTTCAAAGTCGTGGTCTTCCGAAGCCATCCAATATATGGGAACGAAGTTGTAATCTGGATATTTGCGTTTGAGTTGTTCAGTAAGATTGATGGTGCTTAAGATTTTATAAGCAACATAAGCCGGCCCCATGAATAAGCAAAGCTGATGACCTGTCGTAACCGTAAAGGTATTAGCTTCCTTTAATAGATCAATGTTTTTGGGTTTTACTGGTATATCTTGGTATTGTTCCTTAAGTACACTTACTAAATTATTTCTGTTAATATTAAACTTGGTTCGTTTCTTAATTGCCTCTTCGAGTCCTTCGATGCTTGGCTGGAAATTATATAAGGGCCTGAGTTTTTTTTTATTATTAATATAATCCCATACCAAGGGAGAATAGAGCTTTTTCCCTTTTACTTGTTTATACAAGTCCGCTAAAGATATTTGATTTGTCTTGAACTTCATTTCGTCATAAGTACAGAATAATTACTAATTACAATATTATGAATAAATTGTCTTAGACAATGATTTGTAAATCCTTTAGAAATAATTAATTTTGCATCTTTAATTTTAAAACTCATTCAATTTTTAATTTACATATGGACATTTTTGAGAAAATCAAAGATAACAGAGGCCCATTAGGGCAATTTGCTAAAGAAGGTCACGGCTATTTTTTCTTTCCAAAGCTGGAAGGTGAAATTTCAAACAAAATGATTTTTAATGGAAAAGAGAAACTTGTTTGGAGCGTGAACAATTATTTAGGTTTAGCCAATCATCCTGAAGTTAGAAAGGTTGATGCAGAAGCTGCAGCAGAATATGGGTTGGGTTTTCCAATGGGCTCAAGAATGTTGACAGGTAACACAGATGCTCATGAGGAGCTTGAAAGACAATTGTCGGATTTCGAGCAAAAAGAAAGCACGATCCTATTAAATTTCGGATATCAGGGGATGGTATCTGCAATTGATGCCCTGATTGATAGAAATGATGTTATAGTATATGACTCAGAATCACATGCTTGCATTGTTGACGGTGTTAGAATGCATATGGGAAAGAGGTTTGTGTTTCCGCATAATAATATTGAAAACCTTGAAAAACAATTAGAGCGTGCAAAAAGCATTACAGACAAGACCAATGGCGGAATTATGGTTGTTACTGAAGGTGTATTTGGAATGGCTGGAGACCAAGGCAAATTAAAAGAGATTGTGGCCCTTAAAGAAAAGTTTAATTTCAGGTTGTTTGTTGATGATGCACATGGTTTTGGAACGATGGGCAAAACCGGGTATGGAACGGGAGAAGAACAGGGAGTTCAAGATGGTATTGACATCTATTTTGGCACTTTTGCCAAAGCAATGGGAAGTATCGGTGCATTTATTTCATCTGAAGAAAATGTGATTGAGTATTTGCGTTACAATAATAGGTCACAAATATATGCCAAGTCTTTGCCCATGCCTTTAGTAAAAGGAGCCTTAAAAAGGCTTGAGCTTTTAAGGGGGCGGCCAGAATTGAAAGAGAATTTGTGGAAAATCACTAATGCCTTACAAAAAGGGCTGAAAGATGAGGGGTTCAATCTGGGCAAGACAACATCTCCAGTTACACCTGTATTCTTGTCAGGAGAAGTAGATGAGGCTAAGAAGCTGATCATTGATCTTAGGGAAAATTATGACATCTTCTGTTCAATAGTTATCTATCCAGTTGTGCCCAAAGGCACAATTATGGTTAGGGTTATTCCTACAGCAATTCATACATTGGAAGATGTTAACCGTACCATAACAGTCTTTAAGGAGATAAAAAGGAAGCTTGATAAAGGAGCATACAGCTCTGAGAAGATAGCTTCGAGGGCATAACAAGGAAAATCAGGTTATCATTTGACTTTCTTTTGTCTTAGAGATCTCTTCTACTAGGCTTGATAATTTTTTGTAAGCACCTCGGCTTACCTGGGTTAGAGGCAATCTTAAGTTATTCTCACAAATCCCCATTAATTCCAATACGGCTTTGATCCCCGCAGGATTTCCTTCCACAAATAAATTTTCGATAGTCTCCAAAAGCATATAATGTGAATCTTGCGCTTTTTTCATGTTCCCCCTGATGGCATTATGAACAAGGTCTGAAAATTCTTTTGGAAATGCATTAGCAATTACAGATATCACACCATCTCCACCAATAGAAATCAAAGGTAAGGTAAGGGCGTCATCACCTGAGATTACAAGAAAATTCTTCGGTCTATCTTTGATTATATTCATGCACTGCAACATATCTCCTGATGCTTCCTTAATTCCTATGATTCCCTCAATATCATAAGCTAGCCTTAAGGTTGTTTCAGCAGAAATATTTACGGATGTGCGGCTAGGCACATTGTATAAAATAACTGGTACAGGAGCCAAATTCCCAATAATCTTATAATGCTGGTATAAACCTTTTTGGCTTGGTTTATTGTAGTATGGAGAAACGGATAATATTGCATCTATGCCATCAAAATCGTAAGACCTGATACAATTGATAATCTCTTGGGTATTGTTGCCTCCTAATCCCAAAACGACAGGAACTCGCCCATCCACTTGTTCAACTACAAATCCAATTACAGCCGTCTTCTCATCCTTGGACAGGGTAACCGACTCAGCTGTAGTTCCCAAAGCCACCAGGTAGTCTACTCCATTATCAATAATGTTGTCAATCAGGCTTCCAAGGCATTTAAAATCAATGCTTCCATCCTTATGAAAAGGAGTAATTAATGCAACGCCCGTGCCTCTTAATCTTCTATGCATCTATATCAGTTGTATTTTGTTTTTTCTTATTTACCATATTGATATAAACATCTACATTTTTCAGGAAATTTTCCAATGTTTTGTTTTTACCAACATCAATCATCATATCATAAAACTCCTTTGCGTTATTGTCTGATGGACCAACCTTAAAGCCAGCTTTTGAAAGCCCACAGATATACTTTAATGGGAAACAATATTCAATCCCCAAATCTAGTAAAATATCAAATCTTCTATCTAGGAAATTATTTACCTCTAAGCAATTTGGTTTGAAGTACCAATTTAAGTCTTTTTTTGTAAAAAAACGATAATCCAATTGAGTATTTCTAAGCAAACCAGGATCTTTGCTGTCTATATAACCTAAAGAAATAACAGATTTCCCCTTCTCCTTTAAGTACTTTGTAAACTTTTTTACCAATTCATAATCCTGCCTGTTTGTTGCATTATAGGTCATGCCAATGGTTTTGGCCTGTGCTAAATTTACGACATTAACCTTTCTCGGATTTCTATTCATCTCTTGATGCATTAGGTATTTTCCAATAGCCAGTTTTAGCTTCATAGCCTATGTGATTAAGAAGTAAGGTTTATAAAATCCTCTTCTGAAATAATTTTAACATTGAGTTTTTTAGCTTTTTCCAACTTGCTTGGCCCCATATTTTCGCCAGCAATTATATAGCTGGTTTTAGCTGAAATCGATCCTACCACCTTTCCTGCATTTATAGTAATTGCTTTTTTTAGCGCATCCCTGGTGAAATGCTGAAACACTCCTGAAACTACAAATGATGCACATGGTTTTGGAACGATGGGCAAAACCGGGTATGGAACGGGAGAAGAACAGGGAGTTCA
>DTSC01000114.1:14128-14384 GCA_012965625.1 Flavobacteriales bacterium
GTTGTTTCAAAATTAAGGCCGGCCAAAAGCAAACGATCGAGAAGCCCTTGATTAGTGGTGTTTCCAAAGAAGGTCATAACACTTTCGGCAATTCTTTCACCAATTTCTTCCACCTCCACCAGTGTTTCCATATTTGCCTTAAAAATAGCTTGAATATTCTTAAAATGAAACACTAATTTTTTAGCCACCGTAGCCCCTACATACCTTATCCCTAAACCAAATAGCACTCTTTCAAAAGGAATTTTTTTTGAAGCCT
>DTSC01000115.1 GCA_012965625.1 Flavobacteriales bacterium
ACCTGAAGTAACCAAACGAACGGTTGTAAGCATTGCAATTGCCCCTCCATCAGGATTTAAAAAAACAAATTCTCCAGCAGCAGTTCTGTCAGGATCATCAAATCGGCTAAACTCACATGTTGCTGTTAAGAATAAAGGCATATTATCGAAATTAGACCAGCTATTTATATCATGATTTTCTAAAATGCGCTCATGGGCCCATCCCAACTCTCCACCATGTCCTGTATAACTTAAAATAAGGACTCCACTTTCCATTTTTCTATTAATTGCATCTGTTACGTCTGGGTATCGTTGGCCAGCTGATGTAGATTCCTGATTATATGCATCCAAATAAATTTTGTCAATATCATAATCAGCATAAGTAGTATCTATCATGGTTGCAATATCGTCAGCATCGTTAATGTGAATATTTCCATCTCCATCGTCAGCAATAAAACATAATTCATTTCTCCAGGATTTCATCGTTGAAACATCCTCATAGTGAAATATTTTATTTAAGACATCCTGTGCTTCAGAAACAGTTTTAACGGGGAGCCTTCCAATTCCGATATCAAGATCATCAGAAGCTAAGTCGCTTTCATTTGCATCCAACAAACCAAAATAGTCATCTGACACATAAGATGCCACCGGATCTGTTGAATTCGCGGATTGGTACGTAACCACATAATTGGTGTTGTTATTTATTTGATTCTTGTTGTCATAGGAGCCATCACCAAAAAGCAACAAATACCTGGGTAATTCTGTAGAGTCAGCTGCTCTTTCGTATAACATTCTCATCAAGGATTTGATAGCTGTAACATCTTGAGCTCCTGATGAAAACTCATTATAAACTTGGGTTGTTTTAACTACTGCGGCGTCAAGGCTGTCTGTATTTTCATGAAAGCTGGCTAGCGAATTAGCCTCATTGATAAAATTTGGATGGGTTACTATTACAAAGTCAGGTTGTCCAATTGTTCCATGAATGTTTTGATTTGCAATGACACCTTCATTATTAGGGGTCAAAAAAGAATTGCCATTAAAAACCAAGAACTCTCTTAAAGAATCGGTTTGTAAAATAAAATCCAATGTGGAGCCAGCAAGGTTGTATTGTTGAGATACAATATTTGATGGGTCGGTAACTTCCCAAATCGTCGCAGAACTATTGACATCATTTAGAATAAACTGTGAAAGATTTCCGCTTCCTACAGATCGGGCATCTCTGAATAACATTTGATTGCCAGACATGTTTAGAATACGTCGGGTATTGAGCTCAAGGTAGTTTAACCAGCCCTCAGACGAAGATTCGGTGTTATTAAACGCAATATCAATATTAATCGTGGAGCTTACTGAGTTAAAGATAACTGCGTCGGTTACTAATTTTGCTTTTGGACTAAGGTAGTTGCCATTTCCAACATTGCCGGCATTTAAATTTAAGCCTGTTAGGGTATTGTTGTTAGCTTTTAAAGTAAAAGAGCCATTATTGGGAGACAAGACCCTCCCTGCAAGAGAGACTTTTAAATACACGGAATCTGTAATATTGGGAAAACTAAATGGGAAGCTATAAGATAGAGCGTTGTTGTCAAAATGTTCTCCAAACCATTCTCTGCCAGAGATTATTAGGTTATAAAGGTACTCCTCGTGAAATGCATAATCATCAAATGAAGAGACAATAGTGTTTTCTGTTAACAAGGAGGCCTGTGAGCTTATCCTTTTTGGTGACCCTGTTCCTCCTGTAGTTGTTAAGAAGTAGTAATTAGCATCAGAATAATCGTGGACTTGATGATGGTATCTCCCCTCAGAAGAATTGTAGGTCCATTGGTGAGGAGATTCTCCATAAAATAAAATATAATCATTGGGATCAAAGCTGCCATCTGTTTCTCCAACAACCTGAATGGCATTTTCCAATAGATCGTCAGGCCTTATAACTGAGTTAAGTTTAGGCAGCATACCACCCCCATTACCAAAGATCCTTATATTTTGAGGGTTTATTGCATCTATTGCGATACCCATGTCTTTCATCATAGAATATGTAAGCTTATAAATACCACTTTGACTTAGTGAAATCTTATGCCAATCGCCTGTTGCTAATACCGAATTGGTTACATACTGTTGGGATTTTTTAGCCTTTGTTTTACTGACAGAGCCCTCTTCATAACTTGTTTTTAATTCGAACGAGGTTAGCTTTTCATAAATTCCTGTACTTTTATTTTTTCTGATGGGGATAAAAGAAACCATTCCATATGGTTTTTTTCTATGATAATTTATTATTGATTTAATTTTTATTTCTGGTCCCAGGTTGTTCAGGTCTTTTAAATTGGCAAGTTCTGAAGAGGGCAAGCTTTGGTAAACCGGATTGATTAATTCTGCAGCAAATCCTATTGTGTTGGAACTGAGTCCAACCTTTTTAAAATAAACAGGAAGTTCTGTGCTGTAATCATCATACTTGCACCCATCAAAAAAGAGGTAATAAGTTATAATTTTTTCTGTAAATTGGCTAAAAGCCAAAGGATGCCATTTTAAATGTATTGCTTCTGGACTTGCTTGATCTGGAAAATTGTAGAGCCTGGTTTTAGGGTTATCAATTTCTAAATGCTGTGAAAAGGATGGATAAGCAAGCCCAACATTAAACATTAATCCAAGTATGCCAATAAAGGCCTTTGCTTTGGTTTTAGAATGGGACAACATTTCTTCTGGATGATTGAGTAATTTAATTATGAGGCTGCCTATTGTTGGATAAAAACGAACCCATTTTCCGATTATTGCATAAAGATAATAATTTGAAAAGAGAGAAGAGTGCTTCTGGACTAACATTCCTATGTGAATAAAATGGTCTTTTCTGAAGTTTTTACAACTGAAGAGGGTTTATTTTTGTATCTTATCAATAACTATACATTATCCTGTCTGATGAAACAAAGGATGGGGTTAGTCGTATATGAAGAATCTATTGAAAAAACGCATTTACATATTGTCCCTTATTTTAATTGAGTTTGGAGCGCAAGTATACTCACAACCGGCAGAATACAAGCTTACAGCAGGGGAGTATGTTGAGCACTATAAAGAGGAGGCTATTCGGGAGATGTTAATGCATGGTATTCCGGCAAGCATTACTCTTGCACAGGGAATGCTTGAATCAGCAAATGGCAATAGTCCTCTTGCTGTCTATGCAAACAATCATTTTGGGATCAAATGTCATAGAGGCTGGGAAGGGCTTACGTTTATTCAAGACGATGACACTAGGAATGAATGTTTTAGAAAATACCCCAGTGTTTTGGATTCATATAGCGATCATTCTGCCTTTTTAAGTGGCAGGTCCCGGTATGCCTCTCTTTTTCACTTAAAGAGAACCGACTATAAGGGTTGGTCAAAAGGGCTTAAAAAAGCGGGATATGCTACCAACCCAAAGTATCCACAACTCTTGATCAGCTTAATCGAAAAACACAAACTCTATGACTATGATAAAGCTAAAGAAATGCCCTCATTAAAGCCGGAGCCTGAAGTTTTGGCTAATAAACCAATTCTTAAAGGAAGAAAAGTGATGGTTCACAATAGGGTCAAATATATCTTTGTTCGAGAGGGGGATACCTATTTTAAAATTGCTAATAATCTAGATATGATGCTTTGGCAACTTTATAAATACAACGACCTTAATAAAAATGACAAACTTAGATCAGGCCAGGTACTGTATTTGCAGCCCAAAAGAAATAAGGCTAAAAGAGGGTATGATTATCATATTGTAAGATATGGTGAGGACATGTATGATATTTCCCAAAAATATGCAGTCAAACTCCGAAGTTTATTTAAAATGAATAGGATGGGTGAAGGCTCCATACCTAATCCTGGCCAGAAGTTATGGCTAAGAGGGGTGATGCCAAATACCCTATAGTATTGCTTTCAATGCCAATTTCTTAAAGTTTCTTTCTATATAAGCCTCCAAATATTGTATAATATTTGATAGAGCCCATGTTAAAATGAAGTATATCTGAATAAACCTGGATGTTTCGATTTTATTAAAAGATAATTGTTTTCAATTGCGCCAAATCCATGATAAAAACGATATACTCCAGGCAAATTAGATCCCTCAAAATCTAAAACCCTATCACTTTCGGCATTATTTCTAATATAGAAATCGATTAAATAGGTCATGCCATGGCACTCTTTGTAACTTTTGTCGGCTGTGTTATAAATGAGAATATCTCTTTTCAAATGAGAAATAATGAATGCACATGCAATAAGCATTTTATCAGGATTTAAGACTCCTATTATCTTGCCTATTCCCTTTTCCATAGATGAGTCCATTAGATCAGATAACATTAAGAAATCCTTGGACTTTAAATTAGCTATCTTCTCAATATTTTTTTTAAAAAAGTACAATACGTCTTGTGGATTTGAATAATCTTTGATGAACAGACTAGCTTTATTTGCACGCTTTAAATTCCGTATAGTATTTGTACTATAAGAGCCAGCGATTTCCGAGTATTTTAAACTGAGATTGAGCACTAAATTTTTTCGAGTAACATTTATGCTTAAAGGGGTGGGCATTGTAATTTCTAGATTATCAGACTTGATGTTTGAAAAAACACCCATAAACTCTGAGGTGGAACAAAACTCATATGATTTAATTTTTTGGTTTAGATAGTTCAAGCAATTAGCCAATAAGTTTAAAGTGCCTTTGTCATTTTCTTCTTTTTGATAAAAAAGCCCCAACTGCTGACAGAAAAAAGGCGGGTAACATTTTTTAAAAAAGCCGATTTTTTTGTAAACAATTGGAAAAACAGCTTGATAATCGCCATATACCAAGCCCCCCCAGTTTTCTGAAACAACATCTAAATACCAAGAAAGGGCATAAACACGCTTGTTAATAGAGACAGAGATACATCTATCCCATTTTAATCTATTAATTTCCGAGTTTCTTATATAACGAAATTGACTCATAGTATTAGGGCAATTCTATAACTATAGCTCAGTAGAATAATGTTGGATACATTGATTGGTGGCAATAAAAGCAAGAGAAGGCAAGATATCGAAATCAATTGGCTTTTAGTCATTCAATAATTTTAATGCATCTGCAACAGGAATGCGTTTTCCATCCTTAAAAGCAACTATAAATGCCTCCTTAAAGCCTTTTTCTTTAAGTGCTTTGAGTATTACATTGTAGATTTGATCAAAATTGTTTGACTTGCCTACTGTATATTTAAATAATCCGTTACCTACATATTCATGGACATCCTTTACTCCCTTAAAATTAGTGTCATTTATTGGGACTTTATTTGCCGATGCCATTACCTGTACTTTAAACCAAATTCCCGTTTCCCCTTCAAATGCAATTCCTGTATTTGATTGATTAGGGGAATCTTCCTTTTCAATCATTAGCATATCAACTCTTCTGTTACGCTGTCTTCCCTCCTCTGTATCATTTCCTGTAATTGGCTGGGTTTCTCCATAGTATTTGACAATGATCCTATCAGAAGACACACTCCTGTTTATCAAGACTTCACGAATAGCTTCTGCCCTCTTTTTGGACAGCAATAAATTTAAAGATTCGGATCCAACATTGTCTGTATGTCCAGATAATTTGATTCTCCATTCAGGGTTGTTATTCAATAAATTGCTTAATTCATCAAGATAGCTATAAGAGCCAAAACTAATAACAGCACTGCCAAAATTGAATTCTAAATGATTAACTGCAGTGTTAATAATTTCTTTTTCTTCCTCCATAAGAATAATGGGAACATCTACTTCTTCTAATAAGTCAAGATCGGAATTATCAATAGGTGGAATGTACTCATACCTAAGCATATTAGTTGCATCTCTTGAAGCGGTAATAACCCTTTCGTTACCATCATCACCAATCAATAAGATCAGTAATTCATCTAGCAGATCTGTTTCATTTCCATCAAGCAAGAATAGATGACGTTGGTCTGCAGGTAATGGTTCAAACACAAAGTAGCCCTCATCATTTTTTGTTGCCATCATAAGCGTATCACCCATTGGATTTATCAAATAAAGGGTTATTTCTTTTTTGTTCTGAACCTCATATATATAAAGCCCAGCCTCATCTCTAAGCGCTGTTATCACATTATCATCAGTTGATTGAAGCACGTGAACTTCTGGAATCAGTTGGGCATTGGCTACCTCCAACTTAAAGACATATTTGTTTTTTACAGGCAGGGCTTCATAAACAAAAAATCCTTCTTCATTTAACAGTGTGGTCAAAACATGATTACTCGCATCATCAAGCAAGTGCAGCTTTGCAGGACAACCCTTGTTTTCAATATCACCAGGTAAATCAGGACAATCATCTTCTTTGTCAATAATTTTATCCTCGTCCCTATCAGGGCATCCATTAAATTCAGCCAATCCCGGGTCATCTGGGCAATCATCAAGATTATCTACAATTTTATCTCCATCACGATCTGGGCATCCATTGAATTCTTTAGGGCCTGCTATATCAGGACAATCATCTTTTTTGTCTATAATTCCATCCTCGTCCTTGTCTGCTTCTTTTTCCTGGAAGGTAAGATTGATACCCATATGCAAATGCAATGTGTTTGCTTTATAAGGCACAACGGCACCATTGATTTTTGCCAGATTAAAAAGAGAACTAAAATTGTCGCTTACTGCATATATTTGAAAAGCGCCAAGGTTAATTGAAAGGCCCAGCCCCAAATTAAAATAGCTGCCATTCATAATTGAATAACTTGCTGAAGCACCGATCCATTTTTTGAGCACGTAGTTGTAAGAGGCCGTCAGGGTAGGATAAAAAGATTTTTTGAAGTACTCGCCGTGAAACAATAATCCAACTTGATTCGCTTCATTAAGTACATAATTTCCACCTAAATAGATTCTTGGAGACAATCCGTCTTTATATGAATTATAACTTTCTTCCGCGTTTTCAAAACTGAAACGCATAGAATCAAAAACTGTTTCAAATGGCTCAGTGCTGTTTGAATCAGTGAACGTATTGAGTGCGTTCCCCTTAAATGTTACATTATCAATGTCGTTTGAATAAGTTATTGGATTTCTCTTCCAATGAATATATCCTAAGTCTACTATGCTGCCAGAAAAACTGAATTTATCATTAAGCTTATATGTGGCTCCTAAATCGAGAGCCAATCCTAAATTTTCAAAAGAAAAAATCTGGCTGATCCGATTGATTTCATCAGGTGGAACAGATGTTTTGATAACGATATCAGAATTTCCCGTTAACTCATATGTGCTGGGTGCTGTATATAGATTTAATTTACTGACAGTAGTTGAAGTATTAATTAATCCTGATAAGAGCTTAATTTTTGCACCAATAATCAGAGTTTCGTTTATCTCTCTTGCCATCCCAAGTCCATATTCCTGATATTCTGTAAGCCTAAGTGCAGACTTTGAAAGGTCGGCCGTCTTATCAATAAACCCTGCATTACCTTCCCATGCCAAAACAAAGAGATCTTTGGGATACCTCATTCTAAAAGTCATTTTTTCAGTCATATTGAAAAAGAACAAATTCTTGTCTTTTTTAAATCCAAACGACAGCCAATCTATGGCAAGATTAAGGCCAAGTAAATTAGCATCACCCATAGCGTCAATAGCTTCGTTCAAATCAAAATAGACAGAGTCATCAGCTCTTTTTTTAATTAGGTCATTAATAACAAACCCATTGTTATGAACTCCGGCATATATGGATGAAAGAGCAGGCAGTCCAATGTAGAAGCGATAGTTTGTGTTTGCACTAGGGTTTAAATAATTAAATTGGGGTATGGTACGCATATTATATAACGTTCCATCAAACTGGGCATTTGATACCTTGGGCAGTACCAAGCCACCCAACAAGAACATAAACCAGGTGAATGTTTTAGCTAGCTTTAAAGGAGGGAAAATGTGTTTAAGGTATTTTGTGTAATTCATCAAATAACCAATGGGAAGCAATGTCGTTAACCACTTCCAAGTTTCATCTTTGCCCTAACAGCCAATTTAACTTCTAATTCATAGTCAGAATACACCTTTACTAGTGGAACACCTCCATTAGTAGAGGTAAGCTGTCCTTTAAGGATAACATGTGTCGATTGAGCAATCTTTTCTAGACGACTTTCAGTTACCTTAATTTCAGTTACCCTATGGGATCGCTTATACGTTCTCAGCTCTGGTGGAGGACCGATCAAACCGGAGGACAATATCTTTTCAGCACCGGTATAATAGAGTGAATCTATGATTATTTGATTAGAGTCAATGAAAAGTAACTGCAAGCTTACATCTACGGGGAAATCATTATATGTATTTATAACAAATACCGCTTCAGAAACAATAATATCTTCTCCTGACGGATCACTAATGTCTAGCTGAAAAGGCATGGTGTCGCCCAACGTTAAAAAGCTTATAGAACCATAGAGCGGAAGTTCCAGTTTAATTTCTACGTTAAACCTACTAGAGTCTGTAATAAAGTTTGGAGTGGTTGGTGGAACGTTTGTAATACCTTGTGCTGAATATCTTATGTACTTTGGCGCATTCGCAAGTATTGAATTAAGATTACTATTCGTTTTATCATAAGAATAAATAGTTACTTCAGAATTGCCTGGCACAAGTGGATAACCTGGGCTTGGATTTAATGGTATTGTTGGGGCAGTAAGATTGTCAAGTTCTATAAGTGTTGTCCCATTTATAGGAGACCATGCTTCAAGGACCATCAAATTAATTCCCAATGGAATGCCAATAGAGTTAGTAATAATTACGTCTAATTTTGGGTCTTCAAAAACAAAATTGCCGTTTATTAAATTGTTGTAGATCTCAAGGTTGAGGCCAATAGAGTCAATTGGGAGGGTTAGCGTGTCAGATATGGTATAGTCATTTAAAATTCCTATTCCAACTGGAAAGCTGACGTAATTTGGTGCCTTTACAGAAAACAAAGTGTCCCTATAAACCAATAATATCAGCCCATCTGGTTCTTCGGAGACACTATTATTTATACTATTGTCACCTTGAGCCAGGATTTCGTTAATACCTAGTTTGCTGTGAACCAATGGAATTGCAATCTCTGGACTCCAGTCTTTAGGGGCAACTAATTTGTCCATATCAAATTCTTCTTTGATGCAGGCAGATAGAGTTAAAAATGCCAAAAGCAAAAACCCCTGATAATTTAATGGTGTATTTTTCATAAATAAGATGAATTCTGCTTTAATTATACTACTTAGACGTAAATTATTAGGTTGGTTGCCATATTATTCTATCGTATAAATATATAAAGTTTTGTTCGGTGCTCCAACAATCAGGTTTGTTTGGCCATTTTCCTGGATTATGCTATATGGGGTGTTGCCATAAAGAGGAAACCCATCAGCTAGAGTGCCATCTTGATTGAATATAAATATTTCTTCAGTCCTATCTGACACGACTCCAGTTTTAACAATGTTCCCATCAATTGAGCAGCTAATTGTTGGAAATATAATATTATTATCAAAAGACCTATTAAAAATAAGTGTTTTTTCTTTGTTGTAAACGAGGAGTTCTTCTTGGCCCATAAGTAGATAATCCTTAACACCATCCCCATCAAAATCTGCATAATCAAAGAAAGGGGGCCTGGAATATTTATCAAAGTTTAAGCTGTCTATTTTGTCGTTTAGTGAAATCATATAAATTGTACCAGAAGAGTCTGTTGCAATAAGCTCCGTATTTTTTAAAGAATTACCTTTATTTACTATATAGTGATCATTATATAAATAAGGAAACTGGCTTTTAAGTTCAAACCTAAAGTTTCCTCGCCTGTCAACAGCATAAATTTTCCCTTTAGCATCAACAAAAACCAGATAGTCTTTCTCAGCAAAGCTCATGTGGGAAATGGGGGCATAAACAAGATCGTTAGTGGATTTAAATTCCCAGCCTTGTACTTTCTTTCCAAATTTATCAAAGTTATATAGCTTCATATCTTGACAAGCAAGAAGGATCCTGTAGTTTTTGTTTTTATCATAGTCAAATACAACCATGCCATTTGTTGCTTCTGCAGCAAGTTTAACCGGATAGCTTTCAACGTCCCTGCCTTTTCGATCTAATAAATAAAGATGAGATTTCGTGTTAAAAAGTAGCTGCAGCTTGTTGTTTTTATAAATATCTATCTGGTGGACTTCTCCAATAATCTGCCCATTAATGGTCCTTTGCCAAAGGATGTTTCCTGATTTGTCAACCAGATAGACATTATTGGACTCATCTTGTATAAAGATTTCGTGATTTTTTGTATAGTGGTTTTGAACAATCCAGGGTTTTCGATTTATTGGAGCAATTAAGCGAGTATGCTTAAACAGCTGGGTTTTTTCCTTATAATCTGGATTATAGCTTAAAAAGATATTCGTATAAAGCATTTTATCTTTATTTCGGACAGGCATTGAACTCACCTTAAATTGAATTCCCAATGCTTCAAATTCTTGCAAAGCCTTTTGGTTAGATTTTAGGATTTTTACCAACTCTTCATTAAAAGAAGATTGAAGCCAACCCGTTTTTAAAGAAATTGGGATATTACAATAAACAAAACAATTTGTTTTTGATGAAATATTCTCAGCAAAAGTCTGATAATGAATATCCCTTTGCAAAGTTCTTTCTGCAAGATTTGAGCCAATAAAGGATTTTAAATCACTAGCACTATTAGCAAAAACAACATAATCATCTATAAGGGTAAAGTAGTTTTTGCTTATGGCATTATAACAGCTACCTAGTAGCGTATTAAAGACAGAGCCAATATCAAGAAATCCAATGATGTGATTGCGATATTTTTCAAGACTATCTGCACTTGTTGTACCCAAATGACCTCTTACTTTTCTGGCTAGGCCCATAATTTGACGAAAACCATCATCCGGATCCCTTAAGCGCAAAACAAAATAATCGGTTAATGAATTGGTGTTTGGGTCAGGGGAGCTAATATTTCCTGTTGTTACCAAAGCTATTTCCTCGCCTATTAATGATATAAGTTCTTTTTCCAGATTAACTCCATTTAGTTTATTGACACTATTTAGATTTTTATGATAGTCGTAAAGCAAATTATTTTGATCAAGGTAGTCGAGGTATGTTTTGTAGTAAGTGCTAAAATTTTCAACTCCCAGGTAAATAAATGTGGCAGTATTGTCTGGCAAAATATCAGTCATTGATATTTCTTGTGGTTGGTGTTCAAAAAGGATGTTTAAGAACTTTCCTGATGAATCACTTGCAAGGGTAAGGCCATTAAGTATCAAAGCTTTGGGTCTTAAGGTAATGTCCAAGGCGCTCCAGTTTGCCAGGAATGAGAGAGGCATAATATTCAGGTGTTTTTTTTGTCGTACAAATTTTGATAAATAATCTGGGAAGTGATCAAAATTGACATATAGGTTTACAGATGATTTTTCTCCAGCAGTACTATGAACTTTTGAAAACCCAGGGTTTTTCTCCATTAACATTAGCGAAGAGCCAGAGTTTAACTGTCTTATGGCATCTTCTACCAACATTGAGCTGAAAGAACCGATAAAGATTCCTTTTGAAAAGGCGTAAGAAAATCTTTCCACCTTGCTTAATATTATCTCCGTAATTGAAACGTTATCATAAACCCTTGTATTGATCTTCGATCTTGATGAGGTTTTGGCAACCACCTTTTGAAATTCAGAAATTTGTCGGATATTTTTTAAACTTATGAGAAAAAGGAAGCTGTAATCGTTAGCGCCAACTGGGTGAGCTGAGATATATGCTGGACTCTTTTTTACCAGCATTGCCACTTTACTTTCAGATGAAAACAGAGAGTCTAAAAAGTTGGTGTTATTATTCAGTGTTTTAATAAAATCCACACTGTCTAAATTTCTCCAAAACAGCGTAGTTTCATTTAGCTTCGTCCAAGCATTCTGAAAGTCTTGGCTCTCAATAATAAGCGCAGCATTACTTGGAATGGCATTAATTGCCTTGTTAGGTGTCGTTTTTAGCTTGCTGTAGAATAAATATCCGGCAAAACCTCCACCAAGGACAATTGCAATAAAAAGGAAGATTAAAAAACTCTTTCCCATACACCTTTAATAAATTAGCGCATAAAATTACAGATGTTTGAGCAATTTCATTAATCTAAATTTAGTTGGTCAGGGTAATAATTTAAAACTCATTCTATGGTGTTTTGTTGTTCCATGTTCTAGCAGAGCCAATCTGTGTTTTTTTGTAGGGTAGCCCATATTTTGATTCCAATGATAATTCGGAAATTCTTGATGAAGGTTCTTCATATACTCATCTCTGTGCGTTTTGGCAAGAACAGATGCAGCTGCAATCGAAGCATAAATTCCATCTCCTCTAATAATGCAATGATGTAGCATATTATTGTAAGAAAAAAAGCGGTTGCCATCTATTAGAAGAAGATTCGGTCTTTTTTTTAGTTGATTAAGGGCACGATGCATACAGGTTATGGAGGCCTTTAAAATATTAAGCTCATCTATTTCGCAATTATCAACCATGGCAACAGACCACGCAATTGCTTCATTTTCAATAATTGGTCGCAGCAAGGAGCGATGTTTTTTTGATAGTTTTTTAGAATCATTTAATAAGGAGTTTGAAAAATCAACTGGCAAGATTACGGCTGCTGCGAAAACGGGGCCAGCCAGGCAGCCACGGCCTGCTTCATCGCATCCTGCTTCAATTTTATTGGCAGTATGGCATATTTTTAGCATCTTTATAAGGCAATTGTTTTTTCAATACTATGCCATAGCTTTTCTGCAGTGATGTCCCAGGTAAATTTTTGTGCCCTTTCTAGACCTTTTGCAATTAGGTTTTTCCGGAGCTCTATATCTGATGCTATAACAATCATGTTTTGAGCAATTGAATTTACCGAAAAAGGGTCTGATAATAATGCCGCATCTCCAGCAACTTCAGGCATGGAAGAAGATTTTGAGGTAATCACGGGAGTTCCTGAGCGCATCGCTTCAACAATTGGAATTCCGAAACCTTCAAAAAACGAAACATAAGTCAAGGCAAGTGCAGATGGAATGATTAGCTTTAATTCACTTGGGGCAGTATGTCCTTTAAAGATCACATCCATTCTGTTTTCCATTTTTTCATATGCGTTTCTTATTTCTTTGGTCCACCACTTTTTTTCACCAATAATCATTAGCTTAATATCATTACTTGTGTTGTTTTTAAACTGGTCAAAAGCAAGAAATAAATTGGCAAGATTCTTACGGGGTTGTAGGGTGCCTATGAAAAGGAAATAAGGCTTGCCATCTGAATATTTCTCTCTGGTTTTTCGTTTGTTTTCTTCTGAGCATGGCTTGTAGGATGCATTTGCACCATTATACACTACATCAATATATTCATTTTCTATGCCATAGGTTTCATGAATGTCTTGCTTAGAATAGTTTGAAACAGTAGCAATACGCTTTGCTTTTTTTGCAAAAGCAGGAAAAAATCGCTTATAGTATTCTCTTGTCAGGTAAGGTAATTGTTTCGGAAAGTGCTCAAAGTTGAGGTCATGTATGACCGGAAGAGAATCAACTTTTGTTTTTAGTGATAAATACCCATCTGTAGAAAGAAAGACATCAGGATTTAATTTTTCAAGCACATTGGGAATTGCATGCTCAAACCAAAGATAAAACAGGATTGGATGTCGAGCAGGAAACCCAATATTGAGCGGTGTTATGTTGTTATTAAAAACAAACTCTTCAGAGAATGGCCTGTCAAAGAGGAAGTAAAATTTGTGCTCAGGATGATTGCTGGTAATTCTCTTGAGTGTTTCATAGGAAAACCAACCTATTCCATCCAATCGGTTTTTAATTAAAAGGCGGCAATTTACAGCGATTTTCACGTATTAAATATGAATTTCTTTGGAGTTAACGAAAGTAGTTAAAATCTATTTCATGGTCTTTATGAATGTCTGATATATAAAGGTTTTTGTCAATAAGCAATTCCTTTTGTTAAATATCTTTAAGCTTTGATTATTTTTGTCTAATTCTGGATAAGGGGCTCGATTATGAAGATTAGCTATTCTTGGCTTAAGGAGTATTTAGACATAAATCTTGATCCACAAGAACTTTCAGTTTTGTTGACTGATTGTGGACTTGAGGTGGAAGGGATAGAACATTTTGATTCTATTAAAGGTGGATTAAAGGGCTTGGTAGTTGGAGAGGTAAAATCTAAAGACAAGCACCCCAATGCGGATAAACTTACAATTGCTTTAGTTGATATTGGTGAGCCAGGATCCTCATCAATAGTTTGCGGTGCTCCAAACCTTGCAATTGGCCAAAAAGTAGTTGTAGCAAAGCTTGGAACTACAATTTACCCTATAAAGGGCGATCCCTTTAAAATTAAAAGGGCAAAAATAAGAGGTGTAAATTCTGAAGGGATGATTTGTGCCGAAGACGAGATAGGCTTGGGTCATGAGCATGATGGAATCATGGTGCTTGAGCCAAACACTAGAATTGGCACTTTGGCA
>DTSC01000116.1 GCA_012965625.1 Flavobacteriales bacterium
GGATCGAGGAAGATCAGCCATTATTTTTTCTATTTCTTGATCGGCATATTTCCAAAAACAAGGAACAGCAGCTATAAACTTGCCCAGGTCAAGGAAGCTCTGCAAAGCATAATATTCGTATTCAGGCATTTTATCTGATTTTTTGCAAGCATTTACCATGTCCATCCATTTTCCCATGGCCCTGCCCGTTCCAAAAGGAACCCTGTCGGATATTCTTGGGGAAGGGTATACACAAGTTTTATTGAAGGTTTTATGCCCTCCTAAAGGAAAGATCTTATGCAGAAAGTAAAAGTCCTCACCGGCCTTCCTTCTGTTCATCCCTCCGGATAATGCATAGGTTTTCGCACTTGTTATCATGCAGGAGCCTATGGTGTGGTATGCATATGGGTATTGAATGAATTTCAGTGCTTGTACATAATACCTCAAGCCCAGCTCATAATTTATAATGCCTTCCCTGATATTGGCTTCCTCTTCCTCCAAAGGATGTTCAAAGTACAGGTGTCCTGAAGTAAATTCCCCTTGCCCATAAAGGCCTGATATTGTTTCCAGGTAATTGCTGTCTACCCTGCAGTCGGCATCCAGGCAGGCTATAATTCCATTCTTTCCAATTTTACCAAGCCTGTATAAAGCCTCATCCATGCCGATCTTTCTCGCCAAGCCAACCCCTGCATGCTTTGCAGGCAGCTTGTTCTCCAGCATTAAATTGAAGGTGAGCTTTGGTGTCTTGTTCTTCTTGAGCCATGCAATGATCTCTTGCCGTGTAAGCTCATTCTGTTTTATGGTCTCAGTCTTTCCGTTTTCCGAATTATTGATCACCAGGATCACTTCCACAGGATCGTTGGGTAAATGGCAGGCTTTAAGGGATTCCAGGGTGGAGATTACATCCGGTTCATTAAAAATGGGAATGACGATAATCAAGCTTGTTGCTTTGTTGATCTCTTTAGCTATATGGGAATGTGCACATCCAAATCGTTCCTTGTAGAAATTTGCAACCTGAGACATATCTCTTTCCCTTGATATAGTCCTTTCCTTTAGCATATATTACGCGCTCAATTTTGTACCTTTGAACGCTAAATTATTAATTTAGTATAATAATACGGATATAGTTTAAGGGGATCATTGGGGTCTTCGTCAATTAATAGAAAAATAATGGAAACAAAATTTAGCGAGGTTAAAAATTATGTAAATGGCTCTTTTACCGCTAACGGACAGGACAAGATGGATGTGCTTAGCCCCCTTACTGGCGAAGTGATCTCTACGATGCCACTTTCTACGGAAAAGGACCTGGATGATGCTGTGAAAGCTGCAGAAGCGGCCTATCCGGCATGGTCAGGAATGCCGATAAAAGAAAGAGTTCAGGTCTTTTTTAAATACAAGACCTTGCTGGAAGAAAATATAGAGGAGCTGGCCACATTGATACATGAGGAAAACGGCAAAACGATAGGTGAAGCAAAGGCAGAGGTGGAAAAGAGTATTGAGCTGACTGAATTCGCTTGCTCCATGCCACAGCTTATCGGAGGTGAGGTTATGGAGGTGAGTAAAGGTGTGGAATGCAGGATCGAGCACAAGCCATTGGGTGTCGTTGCCAGCATAGCCCCATTTAATTTCCCCAATATGGTGCCTCATTGGACCTTGCCCAATGCTCTTGTTTTGGGAAACACCATGGTCTTGAAACCTTCAGAGCAGGTGCCAATAAGTGCCAACAGGATCGCCGAGTTGCTCAAAGAGGCAGGATTGCCTGATGGTGTTTTTAATATTGTAAATGGAGATAAAGCCATTGTTGAAGCCATCTGTAAAAACCCTGGTATAAAAGCGGTCTCTTTTGTGGGCTCCACCAAGGTTGCCCAGATCGTTTACAAGGCTGCTACCGGAACGCTGAAACGATGTGTCGCGCTGGGAGGTGCCAAGAACCATCTTTTGGTGCTTCCTGACGCCCATTTGGATATGACCGCCTCCAACGTGGTGGCATCCATGTCTGGCTGTGCCGGACAGCGCTGCATGGCTGCTGCCCAAATGATCGGGATAGGTCCAGTCGACCATATCGTAGAAAAGATGTGTGAAGAGGCCAGGAAGATCATTCCCGGAGAAAATTTGGGATCGGTTATATCCAAACAAGCCAAAGAACGAATTGAACGTTATATCACCGATGCCGAAAATGCAGGGGCAAAGGTCTTGGTCGATGGCCGTGGTTGTACGGTGGAAGGCAAGGAAGGTGGGTTTTATGTAGGACCTACCATTATTGATCATGTAACACCGGATATGGCTATTTCTAAAGAAGAAGTCTTCGGGCCGGTCGTCTCAATAATAAGGACCAAGGACCTAGACGAGGCGATAGATCTGGAGAACAGCTCACCATATGGCAACGCTGCTGCGGTCTTTACGCAAAGTGGAGGCCTCGCACGGCAGGTGATGGATAGGGCCAGCGCGGGAATGATAGGGGTCAATATCGGTGTTCCCGTTCCAAGGGAACCATTTTCTTTTGGTGGATGGAATGATTCCAAGTTTGGGGTTTGCGACATTACCGGGAAAAGCTCCATTGAGTTCTGGACACAGCTGAAAAAAACCACAACCAAATGGAATCCTGATGCGAAAACTAACTGGATGAGCTAAATAAATTTATTGTTCTTGCATGGAAACGTTAAAGATGCCTGATACTGCACAAATACTCGCAAACAATTTGGACCACACCCTGTTTTCCTGGTCCAAGCAGGGTGGACTGAATCCGATCAGCATTAATAAGGCCGAAGGCGTATTTGTATATGACCGCGATGGTAAAAAGTACATAGACTTTTCCTCTCAGCTGATGTGCGTGAACATTGGCCATGGAAACAAAAAGGTCAGGGATGCGGTGCAGAAGCAAATGGAAGAGGTAGCGTATGTCTTTCCCGGCATGATCACAGACATTCGGGGTAGGCTGGGCAAGAAGCTTGCCGAGATCACCCCCGGAAACCTGAGCAAGACTTTCTTTACCTTGGGGGGTGCAGAAGCCATTGAGAATGCGATCAAGCTCGCAAGGACGGTTACCGGCAGGCATAAGATAATAGCACAATACAGGTCTTACCACGGTGCCACTTATGGCGCCATTTCTGCAAGTGGTGATCCCAGGAAGCATCCGGTTGACAGCCAGTCCATGCCAGGAATCGTACATGTTGAAAGCCCTTATTTTTACAGGTGTCCATGGGGCACTTCCAGTCCCGAGGAATGTGGGGAGAAATGTGCTGAGCATGTCGAAAGGGTGATACAGTTTGAAAACCCTGAAAGCGTGGCGGCCATTCTGCTGGAAGGAGAGTCCGGATCTTCAGGGTGTATCAAATATCCGCCGGGATACTGGCAGCGCATTGCTGAGATAGCCAGGAAATACGGCATCCTTACCATCGATGATGAAGTGATGAGTGGTTTTGGCCGCACCGGTAAATGGTTTGGGATCGACCACCATGGCGTAACGCCTGATATGATGTGCCTCGCTAAAGGACTAACCTCTGCTTACCTGCCTTTGGGTGCCTTGGTAGTATCAGATAAGATTGCCGAATATTTTGATGAGAGGCCAATGCCGATAGGACTTACTTATTCTGCCCATGCCACCAGCTGTGCAGCGGCCCTGGCTAATATAGAGGTTTATGAAGAAGATGGCCTTATTGATAATGCAGCCGCGATGGGCAGCTATGTTGAGCAGAAAGTAGATGAGCTGAAAGAAAAGCATCCATCTATAGGTGATTTCAGGAATACCGGTCTTTTGGGATGTATAGAGCTGGTGAAGAACAGGGATACCAAAGAGCCGGTCACGGAGTGGAATGCAAAGCCTGAAGCGATGGAGGTGAGCAATAAGATGGCGGCGAAGATCCGGGAGCTGGGGATGTTCACATTCGTACGGTGGAGCTGGATCTTTATAGCACCGCCATTATTTCCAAGACAATAGCGATCGCCGATCAATATTGTAATTAAAAAGGATAGAGGTGAGGGCAATAATGATTTTTAAAACTAGGTGCTAATATTCCCATAGGGTAGTCTGGGCTGTTTAGGTTGATTTGGGGCAATCATAAAATTAAAAATGAATAGCTCGATAACAGAAGAATCTGATCCAAAGGAATTCGACTTTAATACGGCAAAGGTCTTTCTGAGGCCGGATGGAATTATCTGTATAGACATCAAGGATGATGTGGATATCCTATT
>DTSC01000117.1:0-2262 GCA_012965625.1 Flavobacteriales bacterium
ATGGGTCCTTAAATTATGTCTGCTCGATGCGCGCGGGTGCTTTCAAACTGGACACGGATTTTAAACATGACAGCATTTGCTTTTCAAAAATATCTAAATAAATTTCGTTCAGACTCAGATGGAAAAATTAAGGGAGCCGTAATCCAAGCTGAGGATGAATTATCAGCTATAGGAATGGCAATCGGCGCTAACTGGAATGGCGCTAGAGCATTTACCACAACATCTGGACCAGGGATATCATTGATGTCAGAATTTTTAGGCTTAGCTTATTTTGCTGAAATACCACTTGTTGTATTTAATATCCAAAGAGGCGGCCCTTCGACTGGGATGCCTACTCGAACACAGCAATCAGACATAATATCCTCCGCATTTGCCTCTCATGGGGATACTAAACATATCTTATTATTCCCTGGAGATCCAAAAGAATGCTTTGAGATGTCTGTAAGAGCTTTTGATATTGCCGAAAGACTCCAAACCCCTGTAATAGTGATGAGTGATTTGGACATGGGCATGAATGATTGGATAGTCGACCCTCTAGAGTGGGATGAAAAATATAAATATGATAGGGGAAAAGTTTTAAAGGCAAAAGATCTTGACGAATTAGAGATGTGGGGAAGATACTTGGATATTGATGGTGATGGAATTCCTTACAGAACATTACCCGGTACTCACGAATCCAAAGGAGCTTTTTTTACAAGGGGCACTTCCCATGATGCCTTTGCAGGATATACAGAAGATGGACGAATAAATGCTGACAATTTAGGACGTATAGCAAAGAAGTTTGATAAGTCGTCTCGCTACCTTCCACGATCAATAAAAAAAGGATCAAAAAGTAATACTGAGTTAGGTATCATTTATTTTGGATCGACTTCACCAGCGGTGGATGAGGCAGTTGATATTTTAAAGGATAAAGGTTTTTCTTTTGATAGGTTAAGGATCCGTTCCTTTCCTTTTGACAGAAAATTAGAACATTTTATAGATGATCATAAATATGTTTTCATTCTTGAACAAAACAGGGATGCGCAGATGAGGACATTGATTGCAACAGAATTAGAAAAAGATTTTAATAAATTACAATCCATATTAAATTTTGATGGGAATCCTTTAACAGCCGATTTTATAGTTGAGGAATTTATTGGAAGAGTTAAAGAAGATGAATCTCTCTCAAGATTAATTAAAAAAATCAAATCAGCAGCATAGGTAAAAAAAATGAGTTTTATAAAAAAACCAATAGTTAGGCATCCAAATTTACCCAAAAATAACCTTGGTCTGACCCGTAGAGATTATGAGGGAGCCTTGTCAACTCTTTGTGCTGGATGTGGACATGATTCAGTATCATCAGCAATAATAGAAGCATGCTTCCAACTATCAATTCCTGCTCATAGGCTTGCAAAACTTTCAGGTATTGGTTGTTCATCGAAAACACCAACATATTTCTTAAATAAATCGCACGGGTTTAACTCTGTTCACGGACGAATGCCATCCGTTGCTACGGGAGCCAATTTAGCAAATAGAGATTTAATTTATCTTGGAGTTTCAGGTGATGGAGATACAGCGTCAATAGGTTTAGGGCAATTCTGTCACATTATACGAAGAAGAATAAATATGGTCTACATAGTTGAAAATAATGGAACTTACGGACTAACTAAAGGCCAGTTTTCGGCTACCAATGATAAAGAATCTAAGGGTCGTAAAGGTGAAGAAAATAAGTTTGTATCAATTGATTTAACTGCGCTCGCAATACAAATGGGAGCAGGATTTGTCGCAAGAAGTTTTTCTGGGGACAAGGATCAGCTGATCCCGTTAATTAAAGCCGGGATGAGTTATAAAGGTTTTTCTTTTATTGATGTTATTTCGCCGTGCGTCACTTTTAATAATCATGGAACATCTTCTAAAAGTTACGAATATTTTAGGGAGCATAATGAGGCATTGGGTTTTTTGGATATTTTTCCTGAGCACCAAGAAATAAAAATTGATTATAAAGAAGACAGTTCAATGGAAGTAGAATTACATGATGGATCAAAGATGATATTGCATAAACTTAGCAAGCGTTATGATCCCTCAAGCAGGCGTAATGCTATTTCAAGGATTTTCGATTCGCGTGATAAGGGTGAGATAGTTACGGGTCTTATATATTTAGATCAGAATGAAAAGGATACTCATGATATTCTTCAAACCTCTATCAAACCCTTTAATTCGTTAACACAGAAAGAATTATCCCCAGGAACACGAGCGATCAACGAAATCAACAGAAATTTTTCT
>DTSC01000117.1:2272-4146 GCA_012965625.1 Flavobacteriales bacterium
CCTTTTCATTCTGATCTAAATATATAAGACCCGTAACTATCTCACCCTTATCACGCGAATCGAAATTTTTCTTAGCCTGCGGTAGTATCGAGTTCTTCATTCCAATCTTGTTGACTTATCCATTCGCTGAAAGGAGTTAATCTGATAGGTATTTCTTTCAAGACAGGCTCCATATCAACTTTGAAAGGCATATGTTCAGAAATGTTATTAAAACTATAAAAATCTGACATGCTTTCTATAAATGCTTGTCGATTTTCTGAACGACCTCCTCTTTGATCTTCATCTGCATCGGCAAAGAAAATATCGTAAAGTCTATTGGAAAAGTCTTCTAATCCTAATTCTTTATAAAGTATGGGCCTACCAAAATGACCAGATAATAGGTCTGCTACTCTAGGTGGAGTAAAAACTTCTGGTCCACCAATATTGATTCTTCTTCCTATGAGATCATCTCGATCTATGGCTGCAATCATAAACTTTGCAACATCATCCAGACAAATCCAACTAGCTTCTAAATTAGGGTTGTGAGGGTAGGTATATATATCATTTTTCTTAATATCTTTTCTAGCCCAATCTGTAAGTAGATTATCCATGAAAAGAACTGGCTGAAATGTTGTTGTTTGCACTCCTCCTTGCATAAGTGTATTTATCATCAGCTTAACACCATCATACCCTGCTTGCCCGACCTCTCCGAGTTCATCGGGTGGGCCCCAACAGCAGGTGTTATAAATAAGACGTCTTACATTGGCCCTCTTAGCCGAACTTCCTACGGTTGCAGCAAAATCCAGAGCTTTATGTGACTCCTCAAAAGATGGTCGAGTATAAAAAACTGTATCTGCTCCCAGGCATGCTTCATAAATCGAGTCAGGATCATTATAATCAGCTCTAATAATTTCAATATTATCAAATTTTTTTAATCTTGATGGATTCCTTGTTGTTGCTCTAACATCATATCCAGCTTTTATGAGCTGTCTTACTTGAGCTAAACCTGGTCTTCCACTTGCACTTAATACAGTTACTAAAGTCATATTTTTCTCCTAAGTTATTTCTAAAACGTTCCTAACTGGTTTCTTACCATCCCAGTTTAGCGAAGCTTTATGTAGAAATGAATAAAAATCAGTTACTACAGATATTTAGTAAGAATTCTGATATCGAATCGTCTAATCAAGCACGACAATCCTTTCCGATGACATATGCGCCAAACGGGTATGTCGATATTGTTCGCACACAATTAATCAAAAAAAACATCTTGCACGGTAATAATGTGTATGGATTTTTAACTGAAAATGTCTATGATATAGACACCGCGAAGGATTTTAATTTAATCGAATATTTTCTGGGTAAAAACCCTGAATTATCAATGCGTTTGTTTGGATAATATATGAAAAGCAGAAATGCATTTATAACTGGGGCGACAGGTTCAATAGGATTCGAAATATCTAAGTCTTTGATGGAGCGAGGATGCAATGTGTTTTTAACAGGTAGGGATGCCGTTGTCTTAGATAAGAATGTTGAATATTTAAGGAAAATGGGCAAAGGGTGTGCTTTCGGAAAAACCTGTGACTTGAGTAAGACTGAGAATATATATTCGATGATATCTTTTGCGAGGGAGAAATTTAGAGATTATAGCATACTAATCAACGCAGCAGGTGTTTATACACAAAAGGAATTGTTAGAATTGGAAGACTGTGAAATCACGCAGATTTTTAATGTGAATGTAATTGCTCCTTTTGTTTTAACCCGGGAAATTGCAAAAGACATGAAGAAGAATAAATGGGGAAGGATCGTAAATATCGGATCTTCTTCATCGTATTACGGATTTAAGAATGGAAGTCTTTATTGTGCTACGAAACATGCATTGCTGGGTTTTTCAAAAG
>DTSC01000118.1 GCA_012965625.1 Flavobacteriales bacterium
AGGCTTCTATAACAACAAGCCCTAACTTAGTATATATGCCAAATGTGTTTTATACATCCAGCAATAATCCTGAACACGAAAAGCACTTTGTCTTTGGGAGGAACATAAAAAGTGTTGAATTGACGATATATGACCGCTGGGGAGAGATGGTTTATGAAACTAACGACTCAAGAAAAAAGCTCCGCAGTGATGGTGTATGCTGTGCATATGGAGAAGGATGGGATGGCACTTTCAGAAATACAGGAGAGCCTTTAAACGAAGCCGTTTTTGTTTTTATCTTGAAAGGAGAATTTACTGATGGCAAGAAATTTAATGAAACAGGCAATATTACACTTATTAGATAATTCTTCAGAAAGAAATCAATAGTATAGAATCAAGTCAGTTGCTACCACTCAATAGAAACAACATATCCGGTGTGTTTGCGAATATTTAGCACACGCCCCTCTTCAAAATACAGATACTGTCCTTTAATTCCCTTTAAGACTCCCTCAATTTCAGGTGTTTTGTCGAACCCAATGCTCTTTATTTTCTGGGGGTAATCATTCATTGGAAAATGGATCGTAGTAACATTTTCATCTTCAGAGATTACGTATTGCCGTAGATCCTCTGGAAGGGTTTCAAGTAGTTCCCCTTTTTTCTGGAGGAGGTCTGCTTCTATAACATCATTTTTCAACATGCGCTGCCAATTGGTTCTATCTGAAACGTGATTTTTTAATTCTACTTCAATACATCCTGCCAGATACCTGTTAGGTACTTTAGCAAAGAGGATGGCCTGTGAGGCCCCTTGATCAATCCAGCGGGTGGGTACTTGCGTTGATCTGGTTACCCCTACCTTTAAACCACTGGATAGTGCCAGGTATACGTAATGTTCTTGTAGATGGTGCTTCCTTTCCCATTCCATATCTCTTCCTATTCCCAGGTGTGCCTGGCAAAGCTCTGGACGAATAATGCACGGTGCTGCTTCCGGAGACTCGTTGAAACAGGGGAAACAAAATCCTTGGGCAAATGATTTGTTTGTTTTTCTGCCACAGGCGATACAAAAAATATCTCCCTCAAAATGAAATCTGATATGACTGCCAATCAGAGGGTTGAGGGCTACCTTCTCGTCATTGATAATTAAGGAGTATTTTATTGGGTCATCCAGCTCAACATGCATTTTTCTTAAAAGACCCCTTGATTTCATAATAATTGTGTTGATTGCCAGATAATCCTGCCATAAAAATAATAAATTGAATTATATTTGATTCAATTATCTAAAAAATAAAATGGCCCTGTTTAACTCAATATTGTCATGGGTAATGAAGAAACGGGTCCATCAAATAGACCTTTTCTTAAAATATCCCCATGATGTTCAAAATGAGGGATTGTTAAAACTGCTGGATAAAGCCAAGGACACTGAATGGGGGAAAGAGCATGACTATAAGTCTATTAGATCATTTGAAACTTACAAAGAACGATTTCCGGTACAAGACTATGATTCCTTAAAGCAGTACGTGATTCGGTTGCGACAGGCAGAACAAAACATTCTTTGGCCTTCAGAAATAAAGTGGTTTTCAAAATCATCAGGAACTACATCTGATAAAAGCAAGCTGATTCCTGTAAGCCAGGAGGCCATGGAGGAATGTCATTTTAAGGCGGGGAAAGACATACTTACTATTTATTGTAATAATAACCCAGAGACGGAAATTTTTTCTGGTAAAGGATTGACATTGGGTGGAAGTAACCAGATCAGCAACTTCAATAGTGAGTCATATTATGGAGATCTGTCTTCAATATTAATACAAAATGCACCTTATTGGGTAGAACTCATTAGAACCCCGGAAAGGTCTATTGCCCTGATGGATGAATTTGAAAAGAAGATAAAGAAAATTGGCAAAGCCACCCTGAAAGAAAATGTTACCAATATTGCTGGAGTTCCTTCCTGGATACTGGTTCTGTTAAAAGACATTTTGGAGCAAACAGGGAAAAATAATTTGCTCGAGATTTGGCCCAATCTAGAGCTTTTTATCCATGGCGGCGTTAATTTTGGCCCCTATCGCAAGCAATTTGAGGCCCTCATACCTTCTGCTGAGATGAATTACCTTGAAACGTATAGTGCATCAGAAGGATTTTTCGGAATTCAGGATCTCTCAGATGGTGATGATATGCTGTTAATGTTGGATTATGGAATATTCTATGAGTTTATCCCCATGGAAGAAGTTGAAAAGGAAAACCCCAGAACAATATGCTTAGAGCAGGTGGAGCTCGGCAAAACGTATGCGTTGGTTATAAGCACAAATGCCGGTTTATGGAGGTATAAAATCGGTGATACCATTAAGTTTACCTCCTTAAACCCATATAAAATTAAGGTAGCTGGGAGAATTAAACATTTTATCAATGCGTTTGGGGAAGAGCTCATCATTGATAATGCAGAACATGCTATGAAAATTGCCTGTCAGAAGTCAGATGCCATAATCGATGAATTTACAGCTGGCCCCATTTATATGAATGGAAATAAGTCAGGGGCCCATGAGTGGCTGATTGAATTTGTGAAACCTCCAGATAGCCTAAGCTTTTTTGCAGAAACATTAGATAATGCCCTAAAATCCATCAATTCTGATTATGAAGCAAAAAGAGCAGGCAATTTAACCCTTGGCCCACCGATAGTACGAGAAATGCAAAAAGGGGTGTTTTTTAATTGGCTAAAATCAAAAAATAAAGTTGGTGGGCAAAATAAAGTGCCCCGCTTAGCAAATGATAGAAAACACCTGGAGGAAATTCTTAAATTGGATGCCTGATTATATAGCTATGCGAAAAAATTTAAAAATTGCTTATCTTTTTTTAGCACTCTTTTTTTCCGGGTTATTAAATTTTAGCTTTAGCCAGGAATTAACAGAAAAAGAATATTCTTCAACTTTTAAACTTGCTGCCCAAATAAAAGGGGTTTCGAATTTTTTTACGACAGATCACTTGGGAAACATCTATGTTGTTGAAGACCATCAGATTAAAAAATATGGACTTTCTGGCATTTTGCAGGAAACATTTAGCAATAAAAATTATGGTACAATTGCTGCCATTGATGCTTCCAATCCACTAAGACTGCTGGTATACTATAGGGATTTTGGCACTATCATGTTTCTTGATGATGAATTAAGCCTAATAGGCTCAGCGATAAGCTTAGTTGATTTTGGATTGGATCAGGCTACATTATTATGTGCTTCATGGAATGATGGAATATGGCTTTACGACCCTCAGGATTTTCAGCTTAAGCGCATGGACCAAAACCTTAAGACAAGCCATCGGAGTGGAAATATTTGCCAGATGGTGGGGGTTGAGATCAATCCAAACTTTATTGTGGAATCTAATAATTTTGTTTATCTAAACAATCCGCAGAATGGGATTTTGGTTTTTGACCAGTATGGCACTTACTTTAAAACGATCCCGCTTAAAGGCTTGGAACAGTTTCAGTTGAATGGGGATCAAGTCTTCTTTGAGGAGGAAGGGAAATTAAAAAGCTATAACTTGAAACTATTTGTGGAAAATAGCATTGATTTGCCTGGCGAAATAGCAAGGGTTAAAGGAGTTCGTTTTGAACGAGAATCAAAACTTCTGGTTATTCAAAAAGAAAATAGCATTGAATTGTTTTTAATTGAAGATTAATCTTTATTTTTAAACCAATCATTAAATTGATAGTATTTCACGGTGGACGATAAAAAGAAAAATCAAAATATGCACATTGCTATTGCTGGCAATATAGGTGCAGGCAAGACAACATTAACAAGGCTTCTTGCAAAGCATTATAAATGGAGTACCCATTTTGAAGATGCCGAAGACAATCCCTATTTGAATGACTTTTATGAAGACATGCAGCGATGGTCGTTTAATTTGCAGATATATTTTCTGAACAGCAGGCTAAACCAAATTATGGAAATTCGTGGCAGCAATAAAACAGTTATTCAGGACAGAACCATTTATGAGGACGCCTATATATTTGCGCCAAATCTTCATGCCATGGGGCTGATGACCACCCGTGATTATGATAACTACATGGAATTATTTAATACCATGATGAATTTTATTAAACCTCCTGAGCTATTGATTTACTTAAGGGCAACGATACCAACCCTGGTACGACAAATTCAAAAGAGGGGAAGAGAGTATGAAGAATCAATCCGTTTGGATTATCTTAAACGGTTAAACGAGCGTTACGAAGCATGGATCTCAACTTATGAAACAGGTAATCTCCTGATTATTGATGTAGATAACATTAACTTTTTTGATAATTCCGAAGACCTTGGTACAGTCATTACCAAGATTGATGGAGAAATCCATGGATTGTTTTAACCCATTACCAGTTAAAGCCTCCACTATTTGCTTTCTGAAATTTTAAATTTTATTGGCAAGTTGTGTTGAACAGAAACTTCCTTGTTCTTCATTTTGCCAGGAATCCAATTGGGCATATTCTTTACTACCCTGATGGCCTCCTTGTCACAGCTGGATTCCAAGGATTTTAATATTTTCACATCACTTATGCCACCATCTTTATTAACTATAAAACTAATAAATACAATTCCTTCAATCATTTTTTTCTTCGCTTTATTAGGATAGCTGATATTGGTAGCCAAATATTCCATTAACTTCTCTTCTCCTCCTGTATATGAGGGTGGCACTTCCACTACAGAATAGATCTCTTCATCTTCTGCCTCCTCCATAATAATGCTGGTTTCATCATTAGCAAAAACCATGTCAGATTCCATGTCATTATCAATAGATGCTGCTTTACTAATGGCTTGATTTCGCTTAGCTTTACTGTTATTACCAGATGTTTTTGATCCAGAGGACTCCATTTGCTGGAATTTGCTGCCGCTAAACGATCCAGCTGGTATCTGATCCAGTGATTGTGCTATGATAATTTCAGCTTCTTCCTCCTTCTCCTCCGAAACAATGTTCATAGCATCAGGAATGTTCGCTGTTTGCGTGCTTTGGGGTTCGGATGGCAGAGCTAGAGCTTTTGTTTCTTTTTCTGGCACCACATCAGTAATTTTAGGAATGGTGGCAATTTCTAGATCCTCAATAATTGCTCCATCTTTCTTTGCCGTAGGTTTTTCTGCAATCTCTGTTTGTTCTTTAAAACTTTTATCAAGGGTTATATTATGCTCCTCTTTCATTGGCAAATCAGGTTTTATCATGTTTGTTTCCTGAGAGATTAGATTGTCAGAAATAAAGAAAGAACGAATAGAAACATAAAGCGTTGAACAAACCAGTAATATCCCAACAACAGCTGCAGCATAGGAGAGATATTCTTTTTTCCAGAGGGGAGCATAGGCCTTGGTCGTTAAGGCATCAATGCGGCTATTGATCTTGTCAACTCGTTTGTTTATTGCAGAGCCAGTGCTCATAAGGGCAAATCCTTCAACAGCATCAGAACAGATTGCGCAATCTACCAGGTGCTTTTCCACTTGCAGCCTTTCATGTGCCCCTAGCTTATGTGCAATGTACGCTTTCATGACGTCCAGGGAAAGACATTCTGTATCAGAGAATATATCAATATGTTGCTTGTTAACCATTATTTGTGATCATATGGTTTTTTAAGTTCCTTTTTCCGTTTTGAATAAAACTTTTCACTTCTTTCAATGAAAATGTTGTAATTGACGACACTTCTTTATAACATTTTTGCTGAAGATAAAACAATTCAAGGCAGGTCCTTTGTTCCTTTGATAAATGTTGAAGAGCCTTTTCAAGGTTCTCCAATTGAAGTTCTTTCTCCATCTTACTATTAAGATGCATGGGTTCGGGCATTTCCACAATTTGCCCTTCCGTTTTTATAAGATCATTATTGGAATACTTGATCGTTTTGTCTTTTCTCAGCTTCATTAAACAATGATTCTTGGATACAGAATACAGCCAGCTTTTAAAATTGCTCACTTCATGTTTTTGTAGATCTGTGAGCAGCTTCTCAAAAATATCCATAACAGCATCTTCACTGTCATTTTCATTTTTCAGGTATTTCATGCATGCTCCAAAAACGAGATGGGTGTATCGTTGGAATAGGATTCCAAAGTAGTGACGGTCATTGGTTTTAAGAAACTTTTCAATTAGTTTCCCGTCTGGCAAGTCGTTTGTTTTAGAGGTAAATAACAAAACGTTTTTTGTTGTTTTGCTTTAATGTCTAACAAACTCCGGACCAAAAAACAAGACAACAACACTCAATTTGTTATTGGAGGTGTTGAGAATTAGATGTTATTAATCAAACAATTGCTGTTTTTAGGCAATAATTGCAGCCTTTTAATTTAAGTCTTGCGAAGTGACCTGGTAAGTTCTTGTTCGGTCAATAGTGTAAAATGCTTCGTTGTTTAAGGCTTGTTCCAACACTTGCTTCTCTTTTGGCAGCATTCCTTCAGCTGGAACATCTGTTGTTCTATCCAGGGCAATACTAGGTGCAATTACCAAGGCAACCACAGACATTAATTTTAAAAGAATATTCAATGAAGGCCCAGAAGTATCTTTAAACGGATCGCCAACAGTATCTCCTACAACAGCCGCTTTGTGAGCTTCAGTACCTTTCCTGCCCTCTTCTTCTATCATCTTTTTTGCATTATCCCAAGCTCCACCTGCATTCGATTGGAAGATTGCCATGAGCACACCACAAGTAGTAACACCAGCAAGCAGGCCTCCCAGCATTTCTGGCCCCCCTATAAACCCAACAGAAACAGGTACTGCAATTGCTAATAATCCAGGCAAGACCATTTCTTTGATGGACGCCTTTGTTGAGATTGCCACACATTTATCATATTCCGCTACACCATCCGCAGCATCAAATATTGCCCGGTCTTCTGGGGTGGCTTTAGACATATCAGAATCATATTTGCGCATTATTTCCAAAGCTGCCTTTAGAGCAGGAATATCTCGGAACTGTCTTCTTACTTCTTCTATCATTGCCATGGCAGCTCTTCCAACAGCATTCATCGCTAATGCTGAGAACACAAATGGCAACATACCACCAACTAAAAGTCCGGCCATAATAACAGGTTGAGAAACATCAATAGATTGAACGTTAGCTGTTTTCATAAATGCAGCAAACAATGCCAATGCCGTAAGAGCAGCGGATGCAATGGCAAATCCTTTACCAATAGCTGCAGTAGTGTTTCCTACGGCATCTAATTTGTCTGTTCTTTTTCTAACCTCTGGAGGTAATTCGGACATTTCAGCAATACCACCTGCATTGTCAGAAATGGGGCCGTATGCGTCAATGGCCAATTGAATACCAGTATTGGCAAGCATGCCTACAGCGGCAATAGCGATTCCATAAAGCCCAGCAAAATGATGTGCAACTAAAATAGCGGTTGCAATTATCAAAATGGGGATAGCAGTAGACATCATTCCTACACCTAATCCAGCAATAATATTGGTTGCAGAGCCTGTTTCTGATTGTTTCACAATGGAAAGAACTGGTTTTGTTCCTGTTCCTGTGTAGTATTCCGTTACCTTCCCAACTAATAATCCTGATACTAACCCAGTAATAGTGGCAAAAAAGACACCTATTGAAGTATATGTAATCAATGATGATTTACCATCAATCAGGCTTTCAGCTTGAAAAGATTCTGGCAACATGTTTTTAATGATAAAGTAGGAAGCGACTAGCATTAATGCAGCAGATCCAAACTCACCAATGTTTAACGCTTTATGTGGTGACCCGCCATCTCTAACCTTTACAAAAAAGGTCCCTATAATAGACATTATTATCCCAACAGCAGCAAGACAAAGCGGTAAATACACTGCCCCTAACCCATTTATATTATCAATGCCAATTAATGTTGCTCCCAATACCATAGTAGCAATAATAGAACCTACATACGACTCAAAAAGATCAGCTCCCATACCTGCCACATCGCCTACATTATCACCTACATTATCTGCAATGGTGGCAGGGTTTAATGGGTGGTCTTCTGGAATACCAGCTTCTACTTTACCCACAAGGTCTGCACCAACATCAGCCGCTTTGGTATAAATACCGCCACCAACACGAGCAAAAAGTGCAATTGAAGATGCTCCTAATGAGAATCCTGCAAGTATATTTAATACAAGGTCTAAATTCTTTTGGTTTAATTTATTGGTTGTTTCATCCAATACCCCATATAGGTCACTATACATCCAGAGTAATGAGCTCAATCCTAATACTCCTAATCCAACAACTCCTAATCCCATTACAGATCCTCCTGAAAATGCAACTTCCAATGCTTTCCCAAGTGATGTTCTGGCAGCTTGTGTCGTTCTTACATTTGCTTTTGTAGCTACTTTCATTCCGATGAATCCTGCCAATCCAGAGCAGATAGCCCCTACAACAAAGGAAAGAGCTACCATTCCATTTGATTCTTCTTCCGCATTTCCTTTCAGGTATAGTAAAATAGCCACCGCAATAACAAATACAGAAAGCACTTTGTATTCTGCTTTTAAGAACGACATTGCACCATCTTCAATGTTTTTAGCAATTCTTTTCATTTTATCATCACCTGCATCTTGTTTAGTAACCCATGCATTTTTCCAAAATACAAATGCCAATGCAATTACACCAAATAAGGGTAGATACGTTACAATCAATTCCATGTTTAAGATAGTTTTTGTTATATATTATAATGATTTTATATCTTTATTTTCTGTTGATTCCAAGGGCGCAAATATATCAATAAAACTCCTATCATATATACCAAAGGACAAAAAGGTTTGCATCTTTTGTAAAACCATAAATTTTGAGGTAATGGAATCACAAATAATTGATCGATTATTAGTTTGCGTGAACCTTAAATCCACATTTAAATGTTAAAGGGCGAAAGTTAAAAAAGTATCATTCATTTTCTTTAGCTTTGTACGGATAAAGCATTATGTGTAATATTAATGATGGATATGAATATTTTAGTTTGCATTGCCAAGGTTCCTGACACCACCACCAAAATTACTTTCACGGATAATAATACAAAGTTTAATACAGATCGAGTTCAGTGGGTAATCAACCCACTCGATGAATTTGCTTTAACTAGGGCAATAGAATTAAAGGAAGTACTTGGTGGGAAGATAACTGTTATAAATGTTGGGCAGGCAGATACTGAACCACTTATAAGAAAGGCCTTTGCCATTGGTGCAGATGAAGGAATAAGAGTTAATGCGGATCCTTCAGATTGTTTTTATGTGGGCACTCAAATTGCACATTTTGTTAAGGAAGGAGACTATGATTTTGTCTTTACAGGTAGAGAAACGACTGATTATGAAGGAGCACAAGTAGGAGGTGTCATTGCCGAACACCTTGGATGGCCTTTTATTGCAGGAGCACCTAAATTTGATTATGATGGCACAACTGCAACGCTTGAAAGAGAAGTAGAAGGAGGAAAGGAAAAGTTGACGGTAAATCCACCATTTGTTGTGAGTATTCAGGAAGGAGTATGTGAGCCGCGAATACCTAGTATGCGGGGAATTATGTCTGCAAGAACCAAGCCACTCAATGTTGTTGACCCAATCGAAGGGGATGCTTTTGTTTCTGTTCAATCTTATGAGTTGCCTCCTCCTAAAGGAGAGTGTAAATATGTTGAATCAGCCAATGCTGAACAATTAATAGACCTTTTACACAATGAGGCAAAAGCCCTTTAATTTTTTTGACTTAATCTAAAACACAATTTAAAAAATAGACATGGCAGTTTTAGTATATGTAGACAACTCGGATGGCAATATACCTAATTCATCGTTGGAATCAGTTTATTACGCTAGCAAGGTAGCGGAGACGAATCAAACAGAAACAATAGCTTTAACCATTGGAAATATTGACAATTCAACGCTAGAAGGTCTGGGCAACTATGGTGCTAGCAAAGTTTATAATGTAAATAATGAAAGTCTTAATGATTTTGATTCAGAAACTTATACAAATGTTGTCGATTCAGCGGTAAGTAAATCAGGTGCAGAGATTATTATTTTTCCGCATGGATATATAAGTAAATCAGTTGGTCCAAGGTTATCGGCCAGACATAAAGCTGGATTTGTTGTTGCAGCTATAGCGCTTCCAAAAACAGATGATGGATCTTTTGTGGTTAAAAGAACTGTTTATTCAGGAAAAGCGTTTGCGGATTTTTCTATTACCTCTGATAAAAAGATTATTGCAGTTCAACCCAATACTTTTTCTCCGGAAACTACAACAAATACTGCAAGTGTGGAAACGCTTGCAATTGATAATGTTGCTGATGGAAAAACAAAAGTATTAGAAATAAATAAAGTAACAGATAAAGTGCCGTTAACTGAAGCTTCAATCGTGGTATCTGGTGGCCGTGGCCTTAAGGGCGCTGAAAACTGGGGCATGCTAGAAGAGATGGCTGATCTGCTAAATGCAGCAACTGCTTGTTCAAAGCCTGTTGCGGATGTGGGATGGCGGCCACATTCTGAACATGTTGGACAAACCGGACTTACAGTAAGGCCAAACCTATACATTGCTATTGGGATTTCAGGAGCGATTCAGCATCTGGCAGGAGTAAATGGCAGTAAAGTAATTGTTGCAATAAATACTGATGCAGAAGCTCCTATTTTCAAAGCTGCTGATTATGGAATAATTGGAGATGCCTTTGAGGTTGTGCCAAAGCTTAATGCCGCAATAAAAAACATGTAAAGCAGGCCTTAGGAGATATTGATATTGAATGGAAAAACTAAAACTTGAGATAATTGGTTTATCCTATAGTCAAACCCAAAGTGGAGCCTATGCCTTAGTTTTGGGTGAAGCTAAGGGCAAGAGACGGTTGCCGATTATTATTGGAAGCTTTGAAGCACAAGCAATTGCGATCGAGTTAGAGAAAATGACTCCCGGAAGACCCCTAACACATGATCTTTTCAAGACCTTTGCTGATTCTTTTGATATTAAAGTAAAAGAGACCATAATATACAATCTTGTTGAAGGAATATTTTATGCTAAATTGATATGCACTAAAGAAGGCAAAGAGGTAGAAATTGATGCCAGAACTTCTGATTCTATTGCACTCGCCATACGTTTTAAATGTCCAATCTATACATATGAATTTATTTTGGCGGCCGCTGGCATTATCCTGGAAGATTCTGCAGATAAAGAACATGTAGAATTTGAAACAGATGAGTCAGCAGAAGGAGAAGATGTTTTGGAAGACAGCAATGACCTATCCGGTCTCTCCCTAAATAAATTAAAAGCATTGTTGGCAAAATCCATTAGTGAAGAAGCTTATGAGAAAGCATCTACCATAAGAGATGAAATTGATAATCGTAGCCAAAAACCATGAGAAAACTTTTGCCGGTTCTTTTCATAGTTATTGCATTTCCTTGCCTAAGCAATAATACCTCGCTGCCAGACTCATTATTACAAAGCCTAATAGGAGAATGGAATTATCAGAATCTAGGTAATAGTAAATTGCTAGCCTTATCAAAGGACTCTTTCACTTTGTCCACAGACAATTCTGAAGAGGCTTTAAAAGGCTTTTGGCTTGTTGAAGGTAGTAAGCTGATTTTAAATTTTGCCTTAAAGCCAGATACTGCTGAAGTAGATTCTTCTGTTTATTTGGTTTCTGATGGCAAACCTTCATTAATCTATTTTAAAGATGGAAAAGAGCTTGCTCGTATAGCAGATGATGCTTTGACCCCATCTTATGTGTCCAAGGATTATGAAATAATAGATGTCCAAAGTGATAAGATGGTATTAGAAGAAAATGGAATTTCCCTTATCTTGAATAGGAAAGAGATAAAATTGAAAGCCTCCTCTGCTAATAAGGATCTTTATAAAACTGAGGGTATTAGTTTTAATTCTATCTGGAGAGGGCTTGTTGGCCTAGCAACTTTAATCTTTATTGCATTTTTATTTAGCAGTAATAGAAAAGCAATTTCCTGGCCACTGGTTGGAAAGGGCTTGTTGATTCAGTTGATTTTTGCCATTTTAGTTCTTAAAGTGCCATTTGTTACAAGTGGTTTTGAAATAGTAAGCGGATTTTTTATTAAGATTATCTCCTTTACACAAGAGGGTACAGATTTCTTGTTTGGCTCTTTTGTTACTGGAAAAATAGAAATGGCACTGATAAATTTTGTCATTCAGGTATTGCCCACGATTGTGTTTTTTGCTGCCTTAACCAGTCTTCTTTATTATTGGGGCGTATTGCAAAAGATCGTTTATGTTTTTGCCTGGCTAATGAGAAAGGTGATGAAACTTTCAGGTGCTGAAAGCCTTGCCGCTGCAGGAAACATCTTCTTGGGGCAAACGGAGTCTCCTTTGCTGATCCGACCATATCTTGATAAAATGACAAAGTCAGAGCTGATGTGCTTAATGTCTGGGGGGATGGCTACAATTGCTGGGGGTGTCCTAGCTGCCTATATAGGATTTTTGGGTGGCAGTGATCCCGTTCAGCAAATGTTTTATGCGAAACATCTCTTGGCAGCATCGGTGATGTCAGCACCTGCAGCGATAGTTGCAGCGAAGATTCTGGTGCCTGAAACAGAATCTTTTAATGAGAAGATGGAAATATCCAACGAAAGGTTTGGTTCAAACGCCTTAGAGGCCATTGCCAATGGCACCACAGAAGGCATTAAGCTGGCGGTAAATGTAGCTGGAATGTTACTGGTGTTTATTGCATTTATTGCAATGGCCAATTATATTTTTCAAGATCTGATCGGTGCAGGTCTGGGGATCAATGAGAAAATTGCGGAAGCTACCAATGGCAGGTATGATGGATTGTCGTTGCAATTTATATTTGGATTGGTTTTTGCGCCACTTTCCTGGTTAATGGGGGTTGCAAAAGAGGACATCGTCCTAGTGGGGCAACTCTTGGGAGAAAAAACCATTTTGAATGAGTTTGTGGCTTATGTGTCTCTTGGAGAAATGAAGGAGGCAGGAGTGTTTGTTTCAGAAAAATCCATTATTATGGCCACTTATATTCTTTGTGGATTTGCAAATTTTGCATCCATTGGGATTCAGATTGGCGGTATTGGTTCGTTAATACCAGGAAGGAAAGGACTCCTTGCTTCTTTGGGGATACGGGCTTTGATAGGTGGAACTCTGGCATCTCTGTTTACAGCAGTGCTGGTGGGAATGATCTACTAATTATTGTAAAATCAATAAGATAAACGGTGAAGCAGTATCTTAATTTAATGGATCATGTGATATCCCAGGGAGCTATAAAAAGCGACAGGACGGGAACTGGAACCAGGAGTGTTTTTGGGTATCAGATGCGTTTTGACCTTCAACAGGGCTTTCCATTGCTCACCACTAAAAAACTTCACTTGCGCTCGATTATTTATGAGCTCTTGTGGTTTATCAACGGAGACACCAACATCAGGTTCCTTAACGATAACAAGGTGACCATTTGGGACGAATGGGCTGACGAACAGGGAAGCTTAGGTCCGATTTATGGCCATCAATGGCGTTCCTGGCCAGACTTAAGAGGAGGTAAGATTGACCAGCTTTCAAACTTAATAGATCAAATTAATAATAATCCTGATTCAAGAAGACTGATTATAAGCGCTTGGAACGTAGCAGATATTGAGAATATGGCTTTGCCCCCTTGCCATTGCCTTTTTCAGTTCTATGTAGCTGATGGAAAGCTGTCTTGTCAGCTATATCAGCGAAGTGCAGATGTCTTCCTTGGTGTACCTTTCAACATTGCATCCTATTCCTTGTTCACAATGATGATTGCTCAGGTTTGCGGATTAGAGCTAGGTGAGTTTGTTCATACTTTTGGCGATGCGCATTTATACTCCAATCACCTGGAACAGGCAGAACTTCAGCTAACCCGTGCTGTGAGGCCCCTTCCGGAGATTGGAATCAATAAAGATGTAAAATCCATTTTTGATTTTGTGTACGAAGACTTTTACTTGGCAAACTACGACCCCCATCCAACCATTAAGGCACCTATTGCGGTTTAATGAGGTAATTTATGATTAAATCAATACTTGTTGCAGTATCTGAAAATGGTGTTATTGGAAAGGATAATAACCTTGTGTGGCACCTTCCTGTTGATTTGAAGTTTTTCAAGGAAAAGACTTCGGGTCATCATATCATTATGGGCAGGAAAACCCATGAATCTGTTGGCCGTCCCTTACCTAACAGGGTGAACATTGTAATCAGCAGGTCGGCAGATTATACAGCTGATGGTTGCATTGTTGTACAGTCACTCAAGGAGGCAATTGATACAGTTGTGGATGATTCTGAAGCTTTTATTTGTGGTGGAGCAGAGATCTACAAGCAGGCACTGGATGTGGCAGACAGGATGTATCTTACACGAGTACACA
>DTSC01000119.1 GCA_012965625.1 Flavobacteriales bacterium
CCAGTGCAAACGCCAAAGCACAAAGGATCCGTGCTGCCGCTGATAGAGGAGGTCACAAGGGTCGGCTCAGTAATAACTACTGTCGTGGTATCATCACAGCCATTTGCATCCGTGACTATAACCTGGTAGGTGCTATCACATAAGCCAGTTGCAAGAGCTGTGGTCTGTAAGCTGGGATCATCCCAGGCGTAGGTATAGGGCAAGGTGCCGCCGCCACCACTTACCGTTGCGGTGCCGGTGCAAACGCCAAAGCACAAAGGATCCGTGCTGCCGCTGATAGAGGAGGTCACAAGGGTCGGCTCAGTAATTACTACCGCCGTGGTATCATCGCAGCCATTGGCATCCGTGACAATAACCTGGTAGGTGCCATCACAGAGGCCGGTTGCCATTGCAGTGGCCTGGGATCCAGGGTCGTCCCAGGAATAGGTATAGGGCAGGATGCCGCCACCCCCACTTACCGTTGCAGTGCCGGTGCAAACGCCAAAGCACAAGGGGTCCGTGCTGCCGGTGATAGAGGAGGTCACCAGGGTTGGGGCAAAAATGACAACGGAATCTAATGTATCTTGACAACCACCAGCTTCTGTTACCGTTACAGTAAACATTCCTCCACACAAACCTGTAGCCAAAGAATCAGTTTGTCCAGACTGATCATTCCACAGATAGGTATAAGGTGTAATTCCTCCAGAACTGTATACAGTAGCATTTCCATCACAAATCCCAAAGCAGCTAGTGTTTGTGGATAAAATACTATCAATAACAAGAACAGGTGTGCTTGTGCAACCATTAGAGAAGGAGGATATGCAAGCCGCATTATCTAGACTATTCGGCAACCCCGGAGTTTGGTCGTCTGACCCGCAATTAGGTATGTCCCCAGCACAGCCTTGGCCCCAATTGGCTTGATTGGTAAAATCACAGTCAACACTATTATCTGCATAGAATACATCATCACTTGCCGAGCCCGTCCCCATCCAAATATCACCTAGCGTATTTGCAGAACCCCACCCTACACTGAATACTGGTGTAACAAGATTAGCTGGATCATAGATTTGAAATCCATCCTGAGTATTTGCCATAGAAATATCGCTCCATGCTCCTCCTACAACCCATCCTGTAGTTGGATAAGTACTATTGCCAGCGTTTGGCTCTGTACTATGATGGTCAAACAAGAGAGAACTTATAGGGATGACCAAATTACAATTTGAATCAGTCATTAAAATATCATCTGCTGGGAGTGATGCGTTTGGATCTGCATCATTATAAATTGTAATCAAAGTACCATATGGAATGCAAGACCAGAAAGGATCATTTGAAAACCTACAAGCCCCTGCAGCAATACCAACCCCTGTAGTTGGCCCTCCATTAAGAAAACCATTATTATCGTCAAAAATCCATAAGCGCAGATCAATACAACCTGAGGTGCAGGGTGCACCTAAGACCAAAAACTCTACATACTCTTTACTACCGGATGGACCTTGAGAGATCTCATTGATTACCACCTGAGCAATTCCCCTGGAAGAAAACAGGCCAAAAGAAATAAGAAGAAAAACAAATGCTAGCAATCGCCCCATGGAAGAAAACCTCGATACTATCCTTAAACGTATATATTCCCAGATGAGTTGCCTCTTGGTCTATCATTTAATACCATCCTCATTATAAACAGCAACACCTCCACCAGTACCTATCCATAAATTTCCCTTCTTATCAAAAGAAATAGCACTTACCGTATAAGGCTTACCAGAGTTCATAATATCATAAGTTTTCCAAATTGAACCATCAAAACTAGCCATACCCGAATTTATGCTTCCAATCCACAGCTTATTTTCAGTATCAACAGCTAATGAATATACAACATTATCAGGTAATTCAGAATTAGAAGTCTTGAAAACTTTCCAGTCTGTTCCATCAAAACGTGCCAATCCACCAGAATAAGTGCCAATCCAAAGGACTTGCTCATGATCAATTACCATAGATATAATATAATTATCTGGCAATCCTGAGTTTTTAATATCATATATAGTCCAATTAATTCCATCAAACTTGGCCAATCCTCCTCCAAAGGTTCCTATCCATTTATTATTAAATTTATCAACGGCAACATTGTAAACAGCATCATGGGGTAAGCCCGAATTGCTTGTATAAAATGTTTTCCATCTTAAACCACCTTCACCCCAATCAAGAATTTCCATAAGCAAGAGGCCTTCTTCAGTTCCAATCCATTTGTTACCCTTTTTATCTACACAGATAGCTTTTACCACATTGTGTGGCATGGCAGAATTCTTTTCTTTATAATAAATCCATTTAAACTTAGCATTGGGATCATCTTGATTTCCCATAGGGAATCTAAGAAACGCCATACCATCCCCCCAGGTTCCTGTCCACACCTGTCCAGCTGAGTCTATGGTTATATTTCTTATGGATGTGTATTCTACTTCCTTGGTGCTATTCTTACTGTATTTAATCCAATTTTCTCCATCATACTTAACAATTCCCCACCTGGTACCCATCCATTTATTGTCATTCTGATCTATCCCAATAGACAAAATATAATTATCTGGTATATCCGAATTTGAAGTATTATATACCCTCCATTGATTATTCTGTGAAAAACATGAGCTACAATACAATAATGCAACAAATAGAAATGTTCCTATATACTTAAAAGCCTTCATAATTACCTTAAACTTTAATTCCAATTAGAAGCACATCGTCAATCTGTTCATATTGCGTACTTATCCAATTTAAAAATAACTCTTGATACTTTTCCTTCTGATCAGCCATGGGCAATTTATGGTTTTTTAACAACATCTCCTTAAACCTTTTCATCATAAATTTCTTGCCTTTTTCACCACCAAATTGGTCGGGGAAGCCATCAGAGAACAGATAGAACCTATCTCCTTCTTTTACGTCAAACTTAAAATTTTCAAATTGAAAATCAAAGGAAGTATCACCGCCAATAGAAGCTCTGTCAACTTTTATTACTTCCAAGTTATCATCTCTAATTAGGATCAATGGATTATAGGCCCCCCCCACTTCAAGGACCCCTTTTTCTTTATCTATTACACACAAAACCATATCCATGCCATCTTGAGCTTCTTGTTCACCTTCCTGGGTAAATGCAAATTTCACGCCTTGATTTAATTTGGAAAGTATTTCCCCTGGGTGCTCAATATTTTTTTCAAGGATTATTTGGTTCAGGATATTGTTACCAATCATAGAAACAAATGCACCAGGAACACCATGGCCTGTGCAATCACATGCAGCAATAAATGACTTTCCATTTTTTGAAGCATACCAATAAAAATCACCACTAACTATATCTCGTGGCCTAAATAATACGAAACTATCTTCAAACCCTTTTTCAATTGATGTAATAGCCGGAAGTATGGCTCTTTGAATATTTTGTGCATAGTTAATGCTATCCGTAATCTCCTTGTTTTTTTCAGCAAGCTCGCTGGTGCGTTCTTTTACTTTCTGTTCTAAAATAGCTTTTTCATGAAGAAGATTCCGTTCCCTGACTTTCACAAAGCCAATAATGCTAACCAAGGCACCAAGGCTACAAAGCAGATAGAACCACCATGTTTGCCAGAATGGCGGCATAATAACAAAATGATATCTGGAAGGTTCTTTATTCCATACTCCATTTTCATTTACGGCAATCACATTAAAGGTATATTCACCTGGCTTTAAGCCAGAATATATTGCTTCCTTTTGCTTTCTTGCTGGCGACCATTCTGTTTCAAGACCCTCCAACTTATATTTATATGATACCATTTCGGGATTACTTAATGAGATGCCCGTATAATTAAATGTTAAGTGATTGTCTGAATAAGGAAGGGTGAGATTTTGCGGTAAATTTGACCATGGTTCTATCTTATCTGTCCTCGTATCCCAGGCAACTTTTTCATAGAAAAGGTCTATGCCCGTAATATTGGTTTGGGGAGCATTTAAATTTATCTTTTCAAGGGCTGGACTGTATTTGGTGATTCCCTTGACTGTTCCAAACCAAATATTGCCTTCATCATCCTTATAGATTGAATTCAAGTTATTCTCAATACCAATGAAACCATCAGACTTTTTGTAGCTCTTTATTTTCAAAAAGTTCTGATTATCATCTAAATATATTTTATCAAAGCCATTTTCGGTACCTATAAGGAGCGTGTTTTTATCCAGGAAGATCATAGAATAAATGTTGTTAGAGCTGAGGATATTATCATCAGCAATAAATGATACCTGCATAGAATCTTTAGTATGGACATCCATCTTATACAATCCTCCCCCAAAAGTTCCGATCCAAATATTCCCCTTGACATCTTCTGCAAGGCAATGGACTTTTTTGTCATACAAGCCTTCCTCTTCATCATAGGTAGTCATGGTTTTTCTATCTGTTTTTGCAAGGCAACCAAGGGTGCCAAACCAAATAGTGCTATCATGGGATTGGATGATGGCCTGCACCTCAGGGTTTAATTCCTGTTCTTCAAAAGAACCTGAATTGTCTTCAAATGCATCAGGCCCAAGCATCAAGCTGAGACCTCCTCTTGTACCACACCAAATTCTTTCTTCAATCCCAATATAAATACAGTTAACAGCATCTAGTGGATAATTAACAATATCCAAATTTGATTTAAATTCCTGACTGCTGTAAGGGTTTATTTTAGCAGGCACTATTCGGCTGATTCCACTTTCGGTAGCCAACCATATATTACCTTCATGGTCTTTGGCAATAGATTTTATATTATTTTTTACCAAGCCATCCTCAATTGTATAGGTATTTGAGATTAGCTCTCCATCAATAAAATTTATTTGGGTTAATCCATTCCAGGATGCAAGCCAATAGTTTCCAAAAGAATCTTGTACTATTCCAGATACCGAATTATTTGACAACCCATCATCTTCAGAATAATGGGAGAAATGATAGCCATTAAATTTACAAATTCCACTTCCCATAGTTCCAGACCATATTATACCATCCATATCCTCATAAACACAGAGAACCTGATTATTTGCAAGGCCATTTTTAACAGTAAAAGCGGAAAATTTACCATCCTGGTATTTGTTTATTCCTCCTTCATCAGTTCCAAACCACATAGCTCCTTCACGATCACAAATAATACTCCATACCCGATTATCATTTATTCCATTGATTAAATTATAGTTGCTTACTGAACCGGAGTCTTCCCCTTGAACGACCAGCTTAAAAGCACCTGCATCAAGCGTGCCTCCCCAGATATTTCCGTCATGATCTTCTGTTATTGATAGAATCTTATCACTAGGTATCCCATCGCTTCTTCTAATTGCATGAACCTTAATTTCATCCACATCAGGATTAACTACCTTGATCCCAGCATCAAATGTCGCTGCCCAAATTTTTCCATTATCTGCCAAATGAAGGTCAAATACAAAGTCGCTCAATCCGTCTTCGGATTTATATTGAATCGTTGAAATAGAATCGGGGTTTATCAATTTAATTTTAATAATACCGCTACCTGAAGTGCCTGCCCATATAAACCCTTGTGAATCTTCAACAAAACACATTACTTGACTAAGAGGAACTCCTTCTCTTTCGCCAAAAGAGGAAAACTTGATCCCATTATAGATTGAGATTCCTTCATCCGTTCCAACCCATATATTGCCCCTTGAATCCTCCAAAAGGGCCCTTACGACATTTCCGGCCAGCCCTTCTTTTTTATTAAAAGATTCAAACGACCCTCCATCAAAACGAAAAACCCCACCCCCTTCAGTACCTAGCCATAGATACCCCCTTTTATCTTGTATAATTTTATATACGGTGGACTGCGTTAAGCCATCCTCAAGAGAATAAGTTTTAAAGTTGTTATGCTGCCCAAGAAGTGGTAAGGACCAGCAAAACAAAAAGACTAAATACCAATTGGAAATAACAGACCTCATATGGTTCACCACAATTTATAGATGCTATTTAGTGGCTAATTTACTATTCTGTTATACATTTTTCAAATGTAAATTCTAATATCAGATTCATATCCGTCATTATTTTTTAGATTTGCACAAAACAAAGGATATCTATGATCCAAAATCAAAAGGTTGTTGTAGTACTGCCAGCATATAATGCCGCCCAAACACTGAAAAAAACATACAATGAGATTCCCTTCGATCTTGTAGATGAGGTCGTTCTAGTGGATGATGCTAGTAGTGATGAGACAGTAGCTTTAGGGAGGTCCCTGGGAATTGAGCATATAATCAAGCATGAAGCCAATAAAGGATATGGAGGCAACCAAAAGAGTTGCTATAACAAAGCACTTGAGCTGAATGCAGATATTATAATCATGCTTCATCCTGACTACCAGTATACTCCTTTATTAATTCCTTCGATGGCTAATATAATTGCACAAGACCTTTACCCCGTAGTTTTAGGATCAAGGATACTGGGTATGGGGGCCCTAAAGGGTGGGATGCCCATATACAAATATATTGCAAACCGGTTTCTCACGCTGTTTCAAAATATTCTAATCAATGCCAAACTTTCAGAATATCATACTGGATACAGGGCATATTCTGCAGAGGTGCTTAACAAAATAAACTATGAAGCGAATTCTGATGATTTTGTTTTTGACAACCAGGTGCTATCCCAGATCATTTACGCGGGATATGAAATCGGAGAAGTAACCTGTCCGACCAAATATTTTGAAGATGCCTCTTCTATAAATTTCAGCAGGAGCATGAAATATGGCCTGGGTGTGATCAGCACTTCTTGCTGCCATTTATTACAGCGCATGGGGCTAGGCAATTTTAAGATATACAAATCTTAACCCGGCAACCGCTCAAAAAAGACAAAGCCATTCTTTTCGTACAGCTCCTTTAGTTGAGGATGCTTCCTGTATTTGCCAGCGTGGATATTTTTGCAAACAAAATATGCCGGTTTATCTATGTTCCCTTCAAGCAACCAGTCTTTGCTTCTGCTGTTTTCATTAGCCTGTTGCTGTTTGCCAGAATAAAAAAGGTGGGCATAGCTCTTAAAATCCAGAACTTCCACATAACAATCCTTTCCCCGTAAGCTCTTATAAAATTCAATGGCTGCACCCTGGGTTATCAACTCTATCTTTGGAACTATCAGCTTAACCATCAAGTTAGTAGCCAGGCCTGTACATGAGAGCATAATTATAAAAGCCCACTGATACCCATATTTTTTATATGACCATAGATAAGCCAGGGATGCAAGCACAAATAAGCAACCCGGAATCATATCCATATTGGACCATCCTGCCTCGGCATCCAAATTGGCCACAGCAAAAGGGTCTGCGATATAGGGAATCAGCAATTCGACATTTCTCATTAACAATGGCAGCATCATGATCAGCACTCCAACGATCATGGTGGATCCCAATGTTAAGGCAATCAGCCCTCTCCTGAATTTAACCTTTTTATAAGCAACATGGTACATAAAACAGGCCGCCAAATAGCTTATAGGGAAATAGCAAAGGGAGGAATAATGAATGATCTTGGTGGTTACAATGGAGAAGACGAGCAGCACCACCAGCAACATAATGATCATCAGTTTTCTGAAAGTATGCTGGCCCTCCGTATCTTCCGAAAAACCGGACAGCCCTCCAAACAAGAGCAAGGATGTGGGCAGGCATCCTATAAGAAGCACCACAAAATGATAGTAAAAAGGTTGTCCATGGCCGGCTTCTGAAGTTTGCAGCAACCTTAGGTGATAATCCAAAAACTCATTAAAGAATCCTGGTCCGTGTTTTATAAATTCAGCACCATAGAACAGGGAGGAGATCAATAAAAGAGGCCCCAAGAAGATCACGATACTCGTGCCTTTTTTTAGGGCTTTACGATCTATGCTTCGCCATAAAAACAAAAGGATGAAAAGAAAGATCAACCCCAAAAGGAATAATGCCACCGGACCCTTGGTAATTACCGCAAAACCAGCAAAGCATCCTGCTATTGCAATGCTTGAATTCTTAGGTTCCCTTAAATATTTAAAGAGGAAATAAAGGCTCAGAAAAATAAGGAGATTATAAACTGGATCAATAATGCCGGTCATGAAATAAAACTGTGGCAATATAGAACCTATATAAGCGAACACCCATAAAATTCCAAAATTCTTATTGTATAGTGTCTTCCCTATATCATAAAGAACCATCATCGTAATGATGCCACATAGCAGATTGGGCAGCCGTGCAGCAACCTCCCCTACCCCAAATAAGCTAAAAGACAATGCCTGCAACCAGATGAAAAATGGGGGTTTTTCCCAGAATTGCTGAAAGTCAATACGTACGGTCAGGTAATCGCCTGTTAGTATCATTTCCCTTGCTGCCTCAGCAAAATTGATCTCATCCCAATCAAATAAATGAACCGTTTGCACGGGCAGGAAGAGCAATAATCCGCCAAGGGCAATAAGAAGATATATCCAAATTGAATTTTTAAAACTCACTCTTTTCTATACTAGGTCAATGTTTTGGATCTGATGATCAGAGACTTGTTTGCCCAGGGCTTTTTAGCTAACTCAGATCTATTAACAGCCCAATAAGTAAGCCAGGTAAATCCTACTCCAATTATAGAACCTGCATAAACATCTACCGGAAAATGCTGCCCTAAATAAATTCTCGAGTACCCTGTAAGCATGGCCAACAAAAACAGGAATACACCAAAGAATTTTCGCTTCCCTGAAAGAATCAGGCAGATCATAAAAAACAGAGAGAAAGCACCTGCCGAATGTCCTGAAGGAAAGCTAAAAAATGAATGCATCCCCACTCCTGCTACCGTGTGAATATCTGCAATGCCTTCAAAATGCTTTAGTGGTCTAAGCACATCTGAAAAAACAATGTGTTTTAAGAATTGAACTGCAATACCGGTAAATATAAAACTGATTGCGCTTATCAGCGCATAGCTGTATCTATAGAACAAGAAGAATAGTACCAGCAAGACGGAGAAATATCCTTCACCTAAACAGGTAATATAAGGAAATGCCAGATCACCTACTGCTGTATTTAATGAATTTAATTCAAGGAAAAGGTCCTCCTTTGCAAAAAGCAATAACAGGCCACCGCCGATGATCAGGAATGCACCATAAAAGGCTAGGAAATACTTCATTTGGGATTAATGAGAATTAATTCATCACAATAAAGCTTCCATCTTAACTTTAAGCTTCATTGCTTCCTCTCTGGCTACGTTAGCAAAATCCTCCCCTTTACCGGCATAGATAATTCCACGTGACGAATTTATGAGCAAACCGCAATGCTCATTAATGCCATGCGCTGCAATTTCTTCCAGGCTTCCACCCTGTGCTCCTACTCCAGGCACCAAGAGGAAATGATTAGGAATAATGGCACGTACCTCTTTAATCATCTCCGGCCTGGTAGCACCAATAACATACATGGTATTTTCTGCAGATCCCCAGGTGCTGGACTTCCTTAAGAGTTGTTGGTAAAGCGGCTCATTTGATGATCCATGATCTAGTTGAAAATCAGCCGCTCCTGTGTTGGATGTCAAAGCAAGTATGATCGCCCATTTGCCTTCATGTGACAAGAAGGGTTCTACAGAATCATGCCCCATATAGGGAGATACCGTAACAGAATCAAAATCATAGGTATTAAAGAAAGTCTCAGCATAGTACCTGGAAGAGTTGCCAATATCCCCTCTCTTCGCATCTGCAATGGTGAATATATCATCAGGAATATAATCCAGCGTTCTTTGAAGTATATCCCATCCGTGGCTACCCATTCTTTCATAGAATGCAATATTGGGTTTATAGGCTACACATAGGTCATGGGTAGCATCTATGATAGCCTTATTAAATTCAAAGATTGCATCGGAATGGCCCTGGAGATGAGAAGGTATTTTAGCAATGTCTGAATCCAGGCCAATACAAAGGAAAGACCCCTTTGCCTTGATTTGCTTATATAGTTCATCCCTGGTCATTTCTCAGTCTCATTTTGTTCAGACCCTTCCTTTAAGCGCTCTGCATTTTCAGCAAGCTGCAAGGCATCAATGATCTCCTTAATATCACCAGCCATAATATTCTGCAGATTGTACAGCGTAAGGCCGATCCTGTGCTCTGTCATCCGACCCTGAGGGAAATTATAGGTACGTATCTTGGCGGAACGATCGCCAGTAGATACCATCGTTTTTCGCCTGCCTGCAATTTCATCCTTGTATTTTTTCAGCTCCATCTCATAAATCCGTGAACGCAAGACCGATAAGGCCTTGTTATAGTTCTTGATCTGAGATTTTTCATCCTGGCACTGTACAACAACACCCGTTGGAATATGGGTAAGCCTAATGGCTGAATAGGTTGTATTAACAGATTGTCCGCCCGGACCTGAGGAGCAGAAGGTGTCTTTTTTAATATCTGCATCTTTAAGGTCCACATCTAACTCATCAGCCTCAGGTAATATAGCCACCGTTGCTGCCGACGTATGCACACGGCCTTGTGTTTCAGTTTTCGGCACTCGCTGGACCCTGTGAACGCCAGACTCGTACTTCAAGGTTCCATAAACACTAGCTCCTTGAACATTAAAAATAATTTCCTTAAAACCGCCGGCAGTACCTTCTGTCATATCTACCAACTCAACCTTCCATTTCATATCCTCACAAAAGCGTGTATACATCCTATAAAGGTCACCAGCAAATATACTTGCCTCATCCCCACCAGTACCTGCCCTGATTTCTACGACTGCATTCTTTTCATCCTCAGGATCTTTAGGGATCAATAGGACTTTGATCTCTTCTTCCAGCTGGTCTTTGCGTGGCAACAAGGTATCTAGCTCCTTCTTTGCCATATCTACAAATTCAGCATCATCCTCAGTGCTAATGATTTCCTGTGAAGAACTAATATTGTCTAGTACATCTTTATATTCCTTATGAATATTTACAATCCCTTCTAAATCCTTGTACTCTTTAGTCAGCTTTACAAAGCGTTTCATATCTCCAATAATCTCTGGATCAGAGATCAATTCACCTACTTCCTCCCATCGTTTTTTTATGTTTTCCAGTTTATCAAGCATCTTTTACTAATCAATATTCAAATTCTCCATATTCGGATTTGATGGTTAACTTCTTTCCCTGGTATAACTCACACCTTCCTATCACCTTGGCATCTATATCAAATTCTCGAGATGCATCAATTACCATCTCTGCGAATTGGGGTTTTACATAAACTTCAAGCCTGTGCCCCATGTTAAATACCTGGAACATTTCTTTCCAATCCGTCTGTGATTCCTCATGTATTGCTCTAAACAATGGGGGGACCTCAAAAAGGTCATCTTTAAGAATATGAAGATCATCCACAAAATTCAAGACCTTTGTTTGAGCACCGCCTGTACAATGTATCAATCCATGAATTTCAGGACCAAGCGCATCGACCAGTTTTTTTATAACAGGAATATAGGTTCGGGTAGGAGAGAGTACCAGCTTCCCATAGGTAAGCCCTGTAATGGGTTCAGTATCGGTTAATTCCCTGGTTCCAGTATAAATCAGATCATCTGATATGGAGGGATCAAAGCTCTCCGGATACTTGGTTGCCAAAGTTTTGCTGAACATATCATGACGTGCCGATGTTAACCCATTGCTTCCCATACCCCCATTATATTCCTGTTCATATGCTGACTGGCCATAGGAGGCTAAACCAACAATTACATCACCATCCTCTATCTGTACATCAATAACATCCTCTTTCTTGATCCTTGCAAAAGCAGTAAAACCAACATCCAGCGTCCTGACAATATCACCGACATCAGCAGTTTCACCACCAGATAAATGAATTTCAACCCCCAAGACACTCATCCGCTTTATAAAATCCTGTGTGCCATCAATTAATGCCTTAACAACTTCCCCTGAGATCAGGTTTTTGTTGCGTCCTATGGTGGAAGAAATTATTATATTGTTAACGGCACCTACACATGCCATATCATCAATATTCATTACAATAGAATCCTGAACGATACCACTCCAAACAGACATATCCCCAGTTTCCTTCCAATACATATAAGCTAAGGCAGTCTTGGTACCAGCTGTATCTGCGTGCATGATGTTGCACCACTTCTCATCACCGCATAAATAATCTGGCAAGATCTTACAGAAAGCATTTGGGAATAAGCCTTTATCTAAGTGCTTTATTGCCTTATGAACATCAGACTTACTGGAGGAAACTCCTCTTTTGTCATATTTTGAGGCTAGATCCATAATTAATATCAGTTGAATTCTAAAATAGGCAATCTGCTTTTTTGGAGAGAGGAGCTAATTAAAACTTCATAAACACTATCTCAACTTAGGAACCTATTGCTTTTCCGGTTGCTCGGGAACTTCAGGATTTTTCTCCTATTGGTCGCCTCTTTTATCCTTAGGAATATAGTCAGACCTGAGTATCTCAAACTCAGTTCTTCTGTTTTTTTGATGCGCAACTTCCTTCTCTTCCTCTGTTTTCATCTTCTTAATCTTCGCATCTGTGATAAGCAGCTTCCTTTCCCCATACCCTTTTGCTTCAAGTCGTTCCGGATCAATTCCTTCAGATATCAAATAGTCAACTACAGATTGTGCTCTTTTTTGTGAAAGCTCGTCATTATGCCTGTGCTCAGCCCTAGTATCCGTATGAGACATGATTTTGATAACGATAGTAGGGTTAGTATTTAAGGTAGCAACCAAGCCATCTAAAGCAACTTTTGATTCAGGCCTAAGATCCCACTTATCCAAGTCATAAAGGATATTTGGGAGTTCAATGGGCTTCTTGGTAGATTGTAATTCAAAATCATGGACAAGGTCAGTTGATTTTTCGAGGCCAACTGTTGTTTCACTTCCATGATCACTTAAATACTTTGGCATTGAAGCTGTAAGATCATAGTTCGTATTCGCTTTTAATTGAAAAAAATAGGATCCAACCTCATCCGTTACCTGCTCACCTGATGTCCCATCATCGCCCACCATTGTAACGATTGCCCCTACAAGAACAGCCCTTGTATCTGCATCAATAACAATTCCTTGTAGTGTAAATACAAGTTGCGGCGACATAAATTGATAAATATCATCTCCCCCTTTGCCACCAATTCGATTGGAAGTAAAATATCCACGATTATTGACCCCTTCGAATACTATGGAGAAATCATCTCCAGCAGAATTGATTGGGTATTTCATATTTGAAACATTATCCCAATTGTTATTCTTGTATAGCGCATAAAATATATCCAGCCCCCCCATTCCTATATGTCCGTTTGAGGAAAAATAAAGCGTGCCATCTTCATGCAAAAATGGAAAGACTTCATCTGCTATGGTATTAACCCCAGGCCCTAGATTAACTGGTTGCCCCCAATCATCACGAGTACCTTCTCTCGAGACCACCCAAATATCTTTCCCACCATAACCTCCATCAAGATTACTTGCAAAGTATAAATTTAAACCATCAGGTGAGAGTGTGGGGTGTCCAGCCGTAATTGTATCTGGTACGAGAGGAATTTCTTCAGGCTTATCCCAAGATGTTCCTTTTTTCTTTGCAACAATAACCTTACAATTAACCTCCTGGTCTTTTATTATGGGACATCTCGTTAGATAAAGTGTCCTATACTTAACATCAAGGGTAGCAGCACCTTCATTGTCTTTCGAATTAACATTTGAACCTAACAAAACAGGTGTGCTCCACTTTCCTTTCCTATCAATTTTAGCAGACCATAAATCTGTAAAATTCTGGCCTGTGGTACCATCAATATCAGTGCCCGTAGAACCTTCTCTGGAAGAGGTGAAAACAACCTCTTTATACCCTCTTTTTGAGTAGGTCATAGAAAAATCTGCTTCGGTAGAATTTAACATCACTGCATTATGGACTTCATATCTATCTGGATTTTCCATCCATTCTACTGAAAGCTCACACGATTTAATGCCATCTGAAGCACGCGGATCCTTAGGGACAAGGTCCTGATAATTTTTATATTCTATTAATGCTTCCTCATATTTATCATTGGCTTTCTTGGTATCAGCTAAATACAAGATTGCAACAGGATCTGGATATTTAACTTTTACAGATTTCTGATACCATATCTCAGCCTGTTTGGTATCATTGATATTCCTATAGCATTCTGCAGTTTGGAAGATAATTCTGGCCTTTGCAGTATTATTCCTCTCCTTTGAATAAGCTTTTTTATACTGCATGATCGCTGTAAAATACTCACCTCTGTTAAAAGAGGCATCAGCATCTTTACTGAAATTCTTCTGAGCA
>DTSC01000120.1 GCA_012965625.1 Flavobacteriales bacterium
TTATTTGATGCTGGGTTCAGATATGCCCAGGTGTTCAAGAACAAAGAAGGAGAAGAGAAGTTTGCTTATAAGCTCAGTTTCTCATTTATGCGGGCTAATGACTGGGAGGCGACTAATATGGATTCAACCATACAGTCGGAGGTAGATTCAAATAATCCAGGGGGTTATGATGCGGTAAACAGGTATGGTGATGAAAACTATGGTATCAGTAGCAACAACTACAATAATGCAGGCAGCCTGGTAACCAAGCCTGGGCTAGGCATCATCCATAGAACCGGATATCAAGAAACCGACCTGGTGGATTACAATGCTCAAAACATCAAAGCAAATTTAGGCATGCATTACAAATTAAAACCAGAGGTGGAACTTATTTACAATTCCAGCTTCGGCAATGGCACTACCATTTATCAGGGAGATAACAGATATAGCCTAAAGGACATTCTGTTCTTTCAAAACAGGATAGAGATGAAAAAGAAAGACAAATTTTTCATCAGGGCCTACGCAACACATGAAGATGCTGGAAACTCCTATGATGCCGTATATACTGCCTTTATGCTACAAGATGCTGCCCAAAACGATATTGATTGGAGCCAGGATTACTTAAATTATTGGTTGGGTGGTGTACCTTCATCAACTCCTGGTTCTGTTCCTGGTGGCATGAAAGCCAATGTCGAAGCTCTGCCAGATTGGCCAGAGGCATTTGTAAACAATAGCTTTAATGAAGCCTATTATGATCTTGCTGCCATTGTTTTAGAAAAAAATAGAGATTCCCTTGTTAAGTGGCATGGATATGCAAGAGACTTTGCAGACAGTGAAGGGCTAGGCTTTTACCAGCCAGGTACTGACAGGTTTGATTCTGCAAAAGCGGCTATTATTAGTGACACGTTGGGAAAAGGAGGAACAAAGTTAATTGACAATTCGGCACTTTATCATATCCATGGGGAGTACAGATTCAGCCCTGCATTCATGGACATCATTGTAGGAAGCAATTTCCGATTATACAAGCCTGTTTCTCATGGCACCATCTTTAGTGATACTGGAGATGTTGTTATCAGTAATTCGGAATATGGATTTTATGCTGGCATTGAAAAGAAAATATTTGAAGAGAAACTAAAAATAAACTTAACCAATAGATTAGATAAAAACACGAATTTCAACTTCCTGTTTTCTCCTGCAGCATCCTTGGTATATACGGCTAATATAGCAAATATTATTAGGGTGTCATTTTCATCAGCAATCCGAAATCCTACTTTAGCAGACCAATATCTTTATTATGATGTAGGCAGAGCTATTCTACTAGGCAATTTACATGGATATGACTCCCTGGTAACAATTGAATCATTGGTGGATTTTTATTCTGCATATCCAAAAAACCTGGACACACTACATTTTTTTAATGTTGCCTCAGTAGTGCCGGAAAAGGTTAAAACCATTGAGTTTGGTTATCGTGCCACCTTCTTTAATTCCCTTTATCTTGATTGTAATTATTATTATAGCCTTTACAAAGACTTTATAGGTTATAAAATAGGCGCTGACCTGGTTATTAATGAAGCAGACCCAAACAAAATAACTGCTGGCCAAGTATATAGGGTAGCCTCTAACGCAGACTCCACCGTAACTACACAGGGTTTTAATATAGGATTGAATTATTTTTTCAAAAAGTTTATCGCATTAAATGGAAATTACTCTTGGAACAAACTTGAAAAGAAAGGGACGGAAGACCCTATTATTCCGGCATATAATACACCTGAGCATAAATTTAATTTAGGGGTTAGCGGAAGGGATATAAAAACCAAAATTGGAAGCATGCGGCTAAACAGGTGGGGTTTCAGCTTAAACTATAAATGGATCCAGGGTTTTAGGTTTGAAGGTAGCCCCCAATTCACCGGTGATGTACCAACATATGATTTACTTGACTTTCAAATAAACAAGCATTTCCCAAAGATCAATATGACAGTAAAGCTGGGCGCCTCTAACGCCCTCAATAAAAAACGGTTCCAGGTATATGGAGGACCCTATATAGGCCGCCTTGCTTATTTCTCCCTTCTTTTTGAGCTGGATAAAATTTAGGCCAAATCCTTTTGCTAAGCCAAATGGCAAAAATACCAGTTTGGCACATTGATGTTCATATTATTTCTATATTTGCACAATTATTAAAACTTTCACCATGAAAAGCCCCTTTATTTATCAGGTAGTATTTTTTGCAATAGTATGCACAACTACCTTTTTTAGCGAAAAAGCACTAGCTCAAACACGGTATTTAGATAATGTATTTACTGATGCAACAGTAACCTCAGATGTGGTTTATGGAATAAATGTATCTGTATTAACAGGGTTACCTGGCGGCCCATTTGCTCTCAAAATGGATGTTTATGAACCAAGTGGAGATACTGAGACGAACCGGCCCGTCGTGATTGTGATGCACACCGGTAATTTTCTGCCTGCTGTATACAATGGCAGTCCCACAGGGTCAAAAACAGATAATGCTGTTGTTGAGCTCTGCGAACAATTTACCAGAAGGGGTTATGTTGCCATTGCAATGGCATACAGACTTGGATGGGATCCTCTGAATACAGTAGAAGCAATTAGAACAGGGTCGATTATGAATGCTGCTTATAGGGCTGTACAGGATGCCCATACCTGTGTCAGGTATTTGAGAATGGATGTCACGCTTAATGGGAACACCTTTGGCATTGATACTTCCAAGTTTGTGATTGGAGGAATAGGAACCGGAGGATATGTAAGCCTGGGGTTTGATGCATTTGATGATTATGCAGAATTACAGTTCTTAAAGTTCATGGACTTTACAGATCCTTTTAACCCAGTCCCTTACATTGACACAGCACTTTCGGGAGACTTTAATGGCGAATGGACACGGCCAATGAATACACCGAGTCACGTTGGCTATAGCAACAATGCAAATATGATCTTTAATATCGGTGGTGCCATGGGAGATTCCTCGTGGATGGCTGCAGGTGATCTGCCTATAATCTCATTTCATTGCATCAATGATCCTAATGCTCCATACCATTACGGTGCTGTGATCGTACCAACTACAGGAGGCTTTGTGCTCAATGCCAGTGGTGGCCACTCTGTTGTATGGAATGCCAATAACTTAGGCAATAACGATGCATTTGCGACTGAAACTTATACGGATTGTTTTAGTGAGCGCGCAGATTTGATAAATGATGGTATAAAAGGGCTATTCCCATTCCAAACCCCACCTCCAGGAAGCACTACCTGTAGTGATGGGGCTGGTGAAACGGAACAAGGCAGCCCATGGGATTGGTGGGATGAAGCAGCCTATATAGCAACTGCTACCAATATAGGGAAAGATGGGGATCTTGAAAATTGTCACGCCTTATTAAGCAACCCAAACATGTCAGAATACAAAGCAAAGTACTATGCCGATACAATAGTAGGTTACCTACTCCCCAGGATGTATAAAGTGCTCTTCGGTACTTATATTGATGGTGTTTGCTATGTCGATATATATGGGGCTGAAGGCCCTTCCAAGGTAACTATTTATCCAAATCCTTCTGCTGACATTATAAAAATATCAGCAGAGGACTTGCTCAGAACAATAGCACTTTATGATATTTCCGGAAGACTAATCTATGAAAAAACAGACATAGGCGCTAAGATGTTTATGCTTAGCAATACTAGAATAATTCCAGGAATGTATTTTGCCCAGATCACTACTGATCATGGACAAGCAACCACAAAAATAATTTTTAAATAATCTAAATCCATTAACCTTAATTAAATTTGAATATGATGAAAAAACTACTATTTACATTTGCTACAGGAGCCTTTCTTGCAACTGGAGCCATAGCACAATCAAACCTACACAACCTAAACCTGGAAACCTGGACAGGAAATGAATGCACTGGGTGGGGAACCCTCAACTCATATATGGCATTTGGTGCGCCCCAAACAGTATTTGAGGAAACTACAGACCCAGGCGAGGGTTTGAGCTCAGCTAAAATATCTACTGAGTACTGGCTTGGAGCAACTAGTTTAGGAGCATCATCTGATACTGTTAGTGGATTCTTAACATTGGGAGGACCAATAACAGGAGCAATAGGTTTACCCTGTACAACTACACCTGACTCTATGAGCTTTATGTTCAAGGGCGAAGTAGTATCTGGCGATACAGCACTAATCTTAGTATCGCTAAGCGTTTATGATACCGCTCAGAATACGTTTGCCCAAGGAATGCTTTTGGTTTATGACTCTGGCGCCGTTTTTCTCGACGCCTTTGGGCAACAGCTCAGCCAAATAACGACTAATAATGGTGCTTGGAATTCAGTGACAATTCCAATTTGGGACTTTTCATTCGGTGCACTTACTCCTGACTCGCTTCAAATTATTTGTGCGTCAAGTTCAGGCAGTCTTTTCGGATCACCGTTACCACTTATTGGGAGTACAATATATGTAGATAATTTCTTTGTACCTTATTTTTCCAGTGTTGGGGAAAGAGACGAGGATGTTAAATTCTCTGTATACCCAAACCCAAGTTCAGACTACTTCGTGATTAAAAACGGCTCCTCAAAAAGTGACATGGACGTTCAGATGATTGATATCAATGGAAAGTTTGTGAGAAGCTATACAGATGTTTCTGGCGGAGAGATGACTATTGATGGTAATGGCCTTGCAAGAGGTGCATACTTCATCAAAGTTACTTCTGGAGGAAAACAAGTTATAAAGCAGGTTGTATTTGAATAAATACATACCTTTTAACAGATGTAAAAACCCCGGCTCCAAATGGAATCGGGGTTTTTTATTTAAGGTGCCTTTCTAATTGAGCGCAGCCCCCTATTCTTTCAGCTTTTGAAGGTATTTTGCAGCAAAGATAAAGTCATTGAGCTCGATATTCTGCTCTTTCAAGATCTCTTGATTACTGCCCTCCCACCATTTTTCACCATTATGAATGAATATGATCTTATCACCAATTTCCATTACAGAATTCATGTCGTGGGTATTAATGATGGTCGTTATCTTATATTCATGGGTAATCTCATGGATCAGGTTATCAATAATGATTGCTGTTTTGGGGTCCAGGCCTGAGTTTGGCTCATCACATAGTAAATACTTGGGACTCATGGACATGGCCCTGGCAATGGCAACTCTTTTCTGCATGCCCCCACTAAGCTCAGCCGGATATAGTTTATTGGCATTAATGAGGTCAACCCTATTCAGGCAAACATTTGCCCGATCTACCATTTCCTCCTGGCTCATCTGAGTAAACATGGAAAGAGGGAAGATTACATTTTCTTCCACGGTAAGAGAATCAAAAAGTGCTCCACCTTGAAACATCATTCCAATATCTTTTCGAATACTCTTTCTTTCATTGCCCTTAGCAGACCCATTTCTATTAGGATTAGAAAATATACGATCATCGTATATGATCTTTCCACTATCTATCTCATGAAGCCCAACCATGCATTTCATCAAAACGGTTTTTCCAGACCCACTTTGCCCTATAACTAGATTGGTCTTTCCCTCTTCAAAGGTGATGGAAACATCTTTGAAAACCTTAGTCTCTCCAAATGACTTTGATATGTTTTGAGCCTCTATCATCCCAATAAAAGCTGCGTTAACAGATAATTAAAAAGCAATACCATTATCGTACTATAAACTACGGCCTGAGTGCTGGCCCTGCCTACTTCCAGAGCTCCACCTTTCGTATAATAACCACAGTAGGCAGAGACCGTTATAATGATAAAAGCAAAGAACTCTGTCTTTATTAATGCATAAGCGACATTAAAAGGCTTAAAATCATAATGAAGCCCATAAAAGAAATCATGGGAATTGACAATTCCTGTAAAAGTCCCAACAAACCACCCTCCAAACATGGCTATTCCCATGCTTAATATAACAAGAAACGGAAAGATGAAAACGGCCCCAATAACTTTCGGCAATATCAGGTATCCTGCAGAATTTACGCCCATAATCTCCAAGGCATCTATCTGCTCAGTTACCCTCATGGTACCAATCTCGGAAGCAATATGGGACCCAACTTTTCCTGCCAGTATCAAGCTTAGTATGGTAGGTGAAAACTCCAATATGATGGATTCCCGAGCAGTAAAGCCTACCACATATAGTGGAATCCATGACGATTCAATGCCAAAAACAGTCTGGATCGTAATCACTGCACCCATAAACACAGATAAAATAGCCACAATCGGCAAAGAGTTTATTCCCAGCGACTCAATTTCCTTTATTGTCTGCCGGAAATATATAGATCCCTTCTCAGGCCGTTTAAATACCTGACCCAGTAACATTGAATATCTGCCTACATGGCTAAACAAGTTCATCTCAAATATTCACTAATAATTAATGATATATTATATCTTTGTTTATCAGGGTTTATGCCTTATTAATAATAAAGACAGCAACCAAAACATCCCTTTACGAATGAAAGCAGCAAAAAGTTATAAATTAATGGGATTTGCATCATCTATTTTATTTTGCTGCTTATTGCTTAATGGTTGTGCTATTTTCAGAAAAAAAAACAAATGTCTTGACTGCCCTAAGTGGAGCAAAGTGGAAATGGGTAGGCAATATAGTATCAAAACTCATTACCAGCCCAAACATGCTGATTTAGAAGAATCATCATTTATCCTTCTACTTGTAAACTAAGCTTCGCAATAGCCTTATCGATGAGATATAAACCTTTGCCTTCAATTCCAATTATATCTACCTTATCCAAAATATTTTTAAATACCATTTCTTCCTCATGCTGTTCTGCAACATACCATTGCAAGAAATTAAACGTTGAGTAATCTTTCTCTTTCAAGCAGAGCTCAACCAAGGTGTTTATTGATTTTGTATTTTGCTGCTCTTGCTTCAAGGCCAATTTAAAGATATCCACAACTGACTTAAAATTATCTGGGCTTTTCTTTACCTCAGGCGCCAATGCATGTCCTCCAGTTTCATTAATATAGGCAAAGAGTTTTAACATGTGGGCACGCTCTTCTTCAGATTGTTTATACAAAAAGGTTGCAGCTCCATCCAGGCCCTTATTCTGGCACCATGAAGCCATTGACAAATAATAATATGAAGCAAAGGCTTCCTGGGCAATTTGTTTATTCAAGGCACTTTCAATTTTTATTGATAACATAATGAGATATTTAAAATAATTCTAAGTTTGTTTTATTAAACAATAATATTAAAAATATTTTGATTTTCCTTTTTAAAACCTTCTAATTAACAAGAAGTTGCTTATTATGTTGAACCATATTAGTTCGATCCATAAAATCAAAGAATATATTCCTGAAAAAGCAGTGTCAAATACGGAAAGGCTACTGGCAGGCAATAATGTACGCCTAACTATAGCTGGCGAGAGATCTACTAAGCTTGGCGACTATCGAAAACTAAGTAAGGAAGGTATCCATGCAATCTCTGTGAATGAGAATCTAAATAAATATTCGTTTTTATTAACCCTGATCCATGAATTGGCCCACTTAAAAGTTCGTGAAAATTTTGGGTGCAGGGTTAAGCCGCATGGCCTGGAATGGAAAAATGAATTTAAACTCCTGATTTGTTGGTTCCTGGAAAATGAAATTTTTCCTCAAGACCTAATGATTGAGATTCGAAGATATATGATCAATCCAAAAGCATCTAGCAATTCAGATATAAAGCTGGCCTTAGCTCTGAAGAAATATGATAAAGCACAAATAGGCGAACTAATCCTTGATGAGATTCCAGAAAATACTGTATTTCATATAAAAGGTGGAAGAAGGTTTACAAAAGGGGGGAAAGTAAAAAAAAGAATAAAATGCACTGACCTGAATAATGGCAAGATATACCTATTCAGCCCCATAGCAACAGTCCATTTAGATTCCTAAAATAGGAAAATCAAATCTGGCTGTAAAGAAATTCTTATCTTAATTTTTTTATATTTGCAGCCGATCAAACAGGTCACTAATCCCAACTATTATTTATTTATATGGAATCAAGTACTACCACAAAAAAGATTACCCCATATATATCAGAAATGGCTGAAGGCTTGGTGGGCTCTGAGATCATAAAGCTTGCTAATGAGATAAATGAGAAGGTTAGAAGTGGTGAGAAGATCTACAATTTAACAATAGGAGACTTTAACCCTGAAATATTTCCAATACCCGAGGACTTTAAGAATGAAATTAAGCTGGCCTATGAAAATGGCAAAACCAATTACCCTGCTGCCAATGGAATTATAGAGCTGAGAAGAGCTGTCACTGATTTGTTGTTTACCCATGGTGGATTGGAATATGGTGAAAATGAAATCCTTATTGCTGGTGGAGGCAGGCCGTTGATATACGCAATTTATCAGGCGCTCCTCGATCCAGGAGATACTGTGATTTTCCCCGTACCTTCATGGAATAACAACCACTATTGTCATCTGTGTGGTGCCGTACCATTACCAATCCATACATGTGCTGAAACAAATTTCATGCTTACTGCTGAAGACATTCAACCTCATATTGAGAAAACCAGCCTTATTTCATTGTGTTCACCTTTGAACCCTACTGGTACTACTTTCTCTAAAGAAGGATTAGAGGGGATTTGTGACCTGATTGTTAATGAGAACAAGCAAAGAGATGGAAATAAGAAGCCTGTATATCTCTTGTATGACCAAATTTATTGGCAGCTTACCTTTGGAGATACAGTGCATTACAATCCTGTTAATCTTAGACCGGAAATGCGGAATTATACAATTTTTGTGGATGGAATGTCAAAGGCATATGCAGCCACCGGAGTACGTGTGGGCTGGGGCTTTGGCCCAGAAAAGGTGATCAATAAAATGAGAGCCATAATTGGACACCTGGGTGCCTGGGCACCAAAAGCTGAACAGGTTGCTGCAGCAAATTTTCTAAAAAAAGATGAGGTTGTCGATTCTTTCTTAGAAGATTTTAAACATCGCATTGAGCAAAGGCTGTCAGCATTTTACAAAGGCTTCAAAACGCTAAAGTCACTTGGACATAATGTTGATGCTATCGCACCCCAGGCAGCACTTTATTTGACTGTTAAGATAGACATACAAGGGTTGAGGACAAAAGAAGGGAAAGTGCTGGAAAACACTGCAGATATTACCCGTTACTTGTTGGATGAGGCGAAAATTGCCCTAGTGCCTTTTTATGCTTTTGGCACAGATGAAAGTTCCAGATGGTACCGTTTGTCAGTTGGCACTACAGCCATGCAAGAACTGGAAAGCTTTTTCGACAGTTTGCAAAATGCAATTACAAAGCTCTCATAGATTTAGAATAATTACTTAATCAAGTTGACAGAAGAACATGAAAAATAATTACTGTATCATAATGGCCGGTGGTATCGGGAGCAGGTTTTGGCCTATGAGCACGGCAGAAAAACCAAAACAGTTTCTTGATATACTGGGGGTTGGCAAAACCCTGTTACAGCAAACCTATGAACGCTTTGCCACCATTTGTCCAAAGGAAAACATCTTTATCGTTACCAACCAACAATACCATGGGCTGGTTAGCGAGCAGCTTCAGATTTCGGATGAGCAAATAATCGCTGAACCACAAAGGAGGAACACTGCACCCTGCATTGCCTATGCAAGCTATAAAATTGCACAGTTAAATCCAGATGCAAATCTGGTTGTTGCCCCTTCCGACCATTTAATATTAAAAGAAGATGCCTTTCGGGATATTATCAATCTCGCATTTGAGAAATCAAGTGCGGAGGACTGTCTGATCACTTTAGGAATAAAACCAAGCAGACCAGATACAGGTTATGGATATATTCAATTCATGGAGGCAGCAAAAGAAGAAAGTCCGCTTATAAAAAAGGTTAAGACCTTTACCGAAAAGCCAGACCATAAGCTTGCCAGAGAATTTCTGGCCAGCGGAGATTTCTACTGGAATTCCGGCATTTTCATATGGAGCTTAAAGAGCATTTTAGCTGCAATGGACACCTTGCTGCCAGAAGTCAGCAGCCTTTTTAAGGAAGGGATTGACAAATACAACACACCTGAGGAAAATGGTTTTATTGAAAAAGCATACCAGCAATGTAAGAACATCTCTATTGATTACGGTATTATGGAGAAGGCAGACAATGTTTTCGTTGTTTTATCTGATTTTGGATGGTCTGACCTAGGCACCTGGGGCTCACTTTACGATAACCTTTCGAAGAATGGTAACGATAATGCTGTGATTGGAAAGCAGGTCTTTTTGTATGATTCCAGTAATTGCGTTGTAAATATTCCTGACGACAAGCTAGTAATACTTCAGGGGCTGGACGATTATATTGTTGTTGAGTCCAACAACACCCTTCTTGTTTGCAAGAAAGAAGATGAGCAGAAGATCAAGGAGATGGTAAGCAAGATTAACAGCAATTGAATCAATAGATTTATTTGCAACCATTACTTTTTCATGTATTCCTGCCACTGTACCAATACATATTTAGCTCTTCCATTTTCCAAGCGTTCCATAAAACCATATTCATAGCAGAAAAGGTAGATATTACCATTGGCAGCCTTCCAATAATGGGTGAAGTAATTGGGGTTAAAACCCTCCTTTTCCAGCTCTTCCTTGCGCACTGTCACTTTTCCGCCCCTGTTATAATTTTTTAATGTCCGACGATTCAATTTCAGCTGAGCATCTATCTGGTTATAAAGGCTCCCCCCCTGCTCCCTGGATTTCTGGTAATGATATAAAGATTTACAATTGGGATTGCAATACAGCTTATCTATCCTGCCCTCCATTGGGGTCTTACAATACAGGCATTGTTTCATGTTTTACTATTTATCCGTATATTATACGTTAGTTTTTCGTCTAAAGATACTTTTAAATTTGCATAGAACAACAAGCATGCTGATTTTTGCACAAAAAACAAATGAATCAAAAGAAATCTATTACCCTAAAGCACCTGCTGATTAACTTTAAAAAGCAGATAGGTATGCAATTTTATACAGACAGGATTACTGTTGCGTTGATAAAAGAGCTCCCGGGAATACAATGGAACGATCAGTACAGCATGTACTACCTCCCGAATACCAAACATAACCTGGATGCAATATTTAAAAAGTTCCGTGGGATCGTATGGATAAATTGCTCACATTTTTTCATCAACAGGCCTGTCAGCATGTCTAATAACCCAGTAAGTGCTGATTGGTACAGAAAAAGAAATCACGCCCCTGATTATCGGCCCTGCCCTGAATCCTATTTGATGAAGCTGGAATTAAAGAAATATGCAGCAAATACGATTAAAACCTATGTGAGCTGTTTTGAAGCATTTTTAAACTACTATAAAGATGTAGACCTGATGAGTTTGGATGAAAATGACATCCGGCATTATTTACAAACTCTGGTACAGGGACAAAAGTCCAATTCATATATTAACCAGGCAATTAATTCCATTAAGTTTTATTATGAAATTGTGATGGAGATGCCCAACAGGTTTTACTCCATTGAAAGGCCCAGAAAAGAATACAGGTTGCCTCAGGTGATAAGCCAGGAAATGGTGAAGCAACTTATTGAGCAAACCAATAACCTTAAGCATAAGTGCATCGTGAGCTTATTATATTCTTCAGGATTGCGGAGAAGTGAATTGCTCAATTTAAAGTTATACAGCATTGATAGCAATAGGATGCTCATCCGGGTTGAGGATGCGAAAGGCAATAAAGATCGGTATACCTTACTAAGCAAAACGGCCCTCTCTGATTTACGAAAATACTGGATGGAATACAAGCCAAAGGATTACTTGTTTGAAGGAGCCAAAGGAGGCAGGTACAGCGAAAGAAGCGTTGGTCAAATTATTAAACGGTGTGCACTTAAAGCGGGAATCAAGAGGGCAGTTTCGCCACATATGCTAAGGCATAGTTTTGCAACCCACTTACTGGAAAATGGCACAGACATACGTTATATTCAGACGCTTCTTGGTCATAGCAGCAGCAAAACTACAGAGATCTATACCCATGTTGCCATTAATCGTTACAGGGACATAATTAATCCTCTGGATTTCATATCTTTGAATGACAACACATAGAGTAGATAAAGGAACATGTTCCTTTATCCCTACGTTAGGGCGCATTTAAAAAATGACAAGAGACTTTAAAATATTGACAACATTTTGGTTCTTGACAGGGCTGACACTTCTCTTGCTCAATGACTTTGTTTTCAAGGGACTTTACAGCAACTGGCTGACGGGTAAACTGTCGGACTTCGCAGGACTATTCATCTTTCCGCTCTTTTGGACAGTTCTGCTACCTAGACACAAAAGCAAAGTCTTCTGGCTGACAGGACTGTTTTTCATTTTCTGGAAATCACCATTTAGCCAGACTTTCATAGACACTTGGAACAACTTGGGACTTTTGACAATTTCAAGGGTGGTTGATTACACCGACTTTGTTGCACTGACGGTTTTGCCTTTTGCCTTCTATATTGAAACCATCAAAGAAAAAATCAGAGCAATTCGACTAACACCATATATTCCATTGACACTTTCTGCTTTTGCTTTCATTGCAACCAGCGAAGGTGGACCGCAGCCTGAGGTCTACTATTTCGACATCTACTTCATAGACAAGCCCCAAGACCGGATAGTATCAATCATAGACAGTGAATGGAGTGAGGACTGCTATGAATCAAAAAACTCCAACTTGCCACAACACAAGTATTGCCGAATATTTATTAAAAATGACACCGTACGGTTTTTTGACATAGACGTTAATGAAACAAAAAACGGAAAGACTATGGTTAAACTAAACAAAGTCAAATATGAGGTAGAAGTCTTAGGACAGGAGGATGGAGAAAAATTAGATGACAATTTAAAAGCAGAATTGAAAAGAATATTTGAGAGAGAAATAATTGAAAAACTAAAAAACGCGCCCTAACAAAGTGTATGAAAATATAGGGCTGACATGGGTTTGATGGAGTTTTCTGCTCTCCAAAAACTCTCTGCTCGGCAGACAAATACGTTTTCACAAATCCCTACATTTCATACACAAACCGTTGTACGCAATTAAAATGAAATTATGGCAAGGCCAATAATATTCGGAGAAATATCAGGGATTGAAGAAGGTCATTTATTTGACGGCAGGAAAGAAATGATGCCTTCAAGTTTTCACCGGGTATGGGGCCGTGGAATTGACAGTGACAAGGAGAAAGGGGCTGCGGCAGTTGTTTTATCAGGTGGATATAAAGACAAGGATAATGATGATATAATCATTTATACCGGTGCCGGCGGAAGGGATAAAAATGGGAAACAGATAGAGGACCAAAAATGGTCGCATAATGATAACACAGGTCTAATTACCAGTTGTGATCGAGGAATGCCTGTACGTGTAATAATAGGTCACAAGCATAAATCTTTATTAGCACCAAAATCGGGCTACGTATATGCAGGATTGTATTATGTCGATAGTTCCTGGGATGAAATCGAGAGCTTTGGAGACAAGCAATTCAGGATGTGCAAATTTAAGCTTGTATACGCCGGGAAAAACACAAATCGACCTACACCAGAAGAGATTGAACTAGATCACAGTGTTCGTGATAAAAAACGAAGACAAGGTACTGTTATGCGAATCGTCAGAGATACTCAAATTGCTCTTATGGTAAAAGAGTTATACGACTTCAAATGCCAAGTTTGCGGAATTGCAATAAAAACCAAAAGTGGCTTTTATGCTGAAGGGGCGCACATAAAACCTTTAGGTAAGCCACACAATGGGGATGATAGTTTAAAAAACCTTTTATGTCTTTGCCCAAATCATCACGTTATGTTTGATAAAGGTACTTTTTCAATCTCAGATAATTTAAGCTTAATAGGTAACGAAAAAGGAAGATTAAAACTTGATGAAAAACATCAAATTGACAAAAGCAATTTAAAGTACCACCGCACTAGCCATGGATATGAATAAAATAAAAATAGCGTACAACAAAACCTATAAGCAATAGCACCCTGCGGGACGCTACTGCTCATAGCCGAACCGTTAGGTGTAATTTTCAATTAAAAAATACATTCTTGCAATTTTTTTACTTATCATGGCTGTTGAAAACCAAAAGTTTGGGTGTTCGTTGATGAATCATTAAATATATAATTGTTATGAACCGAGTATTAGTACTGGGAACGGGATATGTAGTTAAGCCTTTAGTCGATTATTTTATTGATAAATGCAAATATGAAGTGCTGGTTGCTAGTAGAGATAA
>DTSC01000121.1 GCA_012965625.1 Flavobacteriales bacterium
GGCGCTCAGACAAATGCTAGTGCAACAGGTTTAATAGGTGGCACCTATTCTTGTGTAATTTCAGACAATAACGGTTGTATTGTAAATATTGTGCAGGTAGTTTCCGAACCTCCTGCTATAATCTTGCCGTACTTAAATACCTTTGACGCTGATACGGCATATAATACAGGAAGTCCAGGAAGTCCCATTATATGGCTAACCGATGGCTGGTATAATGATCAAGCGGATAGTCCTCAAGATTGGGCACCAAGGTCCACCCCAACTCAATCAGGCTCAACTGGTCCGATGACAGACCACACTTCAGGAACAGGTAACTACATCTATGTTGAAGATGGATTTGATAATGATTCAGTGAATCTATTAAGTCCATGTATCAATATCAGCGCTCTATGTTCTCCAACATTGGGTTTTTGGTATCATAGCTTTAATGGGACGGACACATCCAAAATTTCAACCTTGCACATAGATATATTTTATCAGGGCACCTGGAATCTTGACATCATTCCTTCTATTGGATCCGAGATAGATGCATGGCAATATAAGACTGCAGACTTATCATCCTTTCCTGATGCCATTACCATAAGATTTAGGGTCAATAATAATCAAGGAACCCCTTTTCATGATATTGCCATTGATGATGTAGAGGTTTTGGGTGGGTCTGGTTTTTCCAGCAGCATTACAGGCACAAATTTAACATGTTCGGCAAATATGGATGGAACAGCAACAGTCTCTACTAATGGCGGCTCTGCTCCATTTACCTATTTATGGAATGATTCCTTAGCTCAGACTACTGCTACTGCAACAGGCCTTGGAGTGGGAACGTATACTGTTATCATTACAGACTCTTCAGGGTGCTCAAATATGGAATCAATAGTTATTACTAGTGCAGATTCTCCAACATTAACAATAAGTGGTCAATCTGCAACATGTAATGGGGCATGTGATGGCAGCGCAACTGTTATTGCTTCAGGAGGTACTCCACCATATACTTATTTATGGAATGACCCCACTGCTCAGACCACCGCTACTGCTACAGGCCTTTGTGCTGGGTTCCCTATAGTAAGTGTAACAGACTCTAATGGCTGTATTGTAAATGAGACAATTGCTATAACTGAACCTAGTGCACTTACTGGAACTGTTACTAATGTTGATACAGCGAGCCAAGGGGTTAATAATGGAAGCGCAACCGTGACAGTATCTGGAGGAACGCAACCATATGCCTATTTATGGGATGACCCAGCTGCCCAAACTACTGCCACTGCCACTGGATTAGCTCCAGGCACCTATACTTGTTTGGTAACAGATGGTAACGGTTGCACCTATACGGTGGATGCCATAGTACCATCAACAGTAGGTATGTGGGACATGAATTTAGGCATTCACTTTGAAGTTCACCCTAATCCAACTGATGGAGTAATCGTTATTGACATTGAATTGTTGGAGATTTCAGATCTGTCTATTGAGGTTATGGATATCTTAGGGGAGGTTGTTTACAAGAGAGAATCAGATAACATCCTCAGGTACAATAAGGAGGCCAACCTAAGTAACCTTGCAAATGGAGTTTATTTTGTCAAAATAACAACTGAGAAAGGTGCCATTAAGAAGAGAATCGTTATTAGCAAATAATGCTAGCTCAATAAAAACCCCCCTACGAAAATCGTAGCGGGGTTTATTTACATTCCTATAAGCCGGATTTTGTTCTAGTTCAATAACAATGAACCAGATTCTATCATTTGTCTTGCCCTGACATTACTGCCAGGATCTAACGACCTACCCTGGGATCAAATGAGGCGGGCTACCTCTCTCCCTATATTTGGTCTTGCTCTACATAGAGTTTACCTGTTTTCACTACAGCATTACCTGTACTTGCTTTCTGTTGCACTGGTCCTCTCCTCTAATTGCTCAGAAGATGACGGATGTTATCCGCTATGTTACCCTATAGAGTCCGGACTTTCCTCTTTCAATAAACCGCCTCATCCTCATAAATTGATAAATTGAAAGCGATAGAACGGAATGTTATGCAAAATTACAGAAATTATCAATAAAAGAATAAGGAGAGAGCTTATCAGCTTGTCTTTAGCCCTAAACTACGGAAAACTATTTCAGGGACACAAAAATAGGTAACACTTATTGAAGGGTTTTCCTCTCTTGAACTTTTGAACGGATAAATAGAGCGAGAACGATACGAATAGTCTTCAAGTAAATGATATCCACTCCTTCTAATACATTTCCTCCAGCTCCACAAAATTGATTTATGGCCTCTATCAATAGCAGGCCGTAAACCCTGGCCAGAAATCTGATGCACATAACGAAAACCAGCATGGTACGTATTCCAGGCAGTATACAGTAAATCTTCATCGTTCAAGGCAGATTCTTCTGTAAATATCAATACTAAACCAGCTTCCTGGTATTTTTGAAATACCTCTACCATTCTTTCATTGGTCTGCTGCCTTATTTCATGAAACCCATTGCCAACCATCATTACGGAGGGCTTTCCATTGAGTTCATTTTCTTCCAAAAACTGAATTGCTTTTCCTGGATCACCAATATCTGCTCCACGAATAAATTGCATGTTTTGGGGCAACAATCCCATTTCCTGCTGTTCTATAGCTTTGTCAATGGCAGCATCTTCCAAATCTGCACCTATATATTTAATGGTGTCTTCTCCATCTAAAAGAAAACGCTGCCGAGTTGCCTCACCCTGCCCTACTGCATGCTCTATAAAAACCTCAAACTCGAAATCATATTTCTCTCGGAAGCGGTTCAGGCTATCATTACCCACCTTAAAGGTTTTGGCATTGGCATCCTGGCTTGCTGCTACATTGGCCCCTCTTCTTACCCAAACCTTTGCATCATCCTCAGCCAACAATTCTCTTAACTGGTTCATATACGGATGGTATGCGGAAATAATACCAAAGGGGCCTGGCCCTCTATTAAATACCCTCGCACCCAATTCTGTCACTATGCCATCGTCCAGCATACCTCCTTGTGTCAGCAGCATTGCCATTTCTGGTAACATCATGGGTATTTGCTCATCGATGGAAGCACCTTTATTTAACTTGTCAGTAAGTCCGGCAACCCTGAACCCCAGCACTAAAGGCAAAAGCCTGTACCCCAGCTCTACCTGAGTAATACCTGCCACCCAATCCTTAATTGGCTTATATGGAAGGTCCGTTTTAAGAAAGGACCTTATTAATTTCTCCTCAGTTTTTTCTCCATAAAACCAATCTGTGATTTTATTAACCATATTAACTTTAAATAGGTCTGGGATTTCTTCGATCTCCTTAAATAGCTCATGAACCAATGGGGAGTCTTTGATAGCAAACCCCCTGTCTGATTCAACCAGGCAACCTCTTGAATACAAAAAATGCAGGTCAGTACTGAGCTGATCTGCATTCAAGCCATTTTTTTCAGAATAATACTTAACCTCTATTTCACTTCCTCCCAGCAAATGGGAAAGAATACCTATCTCCTTATGTGTGCCCAGAATCTGCCGTAATATCCACAAGTCAGGAGTTGAAGTTACGCAAGCAGTATAAACAATCGTTCGCAGCACTTTAATTGCTCTTCCTATTGATTCCAATTGCTCAGCGGTACAATCAATGGATGTTAGCTTTCTTTCAATGCCATTTAAAAAATGAAGCACCGCTAAACCATCTTTAAAAAGGAGAGGAATATTGTCTCTAAATTGCTTAAAACTGTTATCCGAAATAAAGGGGAAACCTGATGAAGAAACACCAGTTTCCCCACTTAGAATATTCAATAGTTCTTTAGATCTAGAATGGTTTGGCAGTTCCTTAATAACCTGAAGTAAAGAAAGTTCCATTTGAAAATATGATTTAAAAGATAAGGTTTGCTACCTTTATTCTAATTGGCTAATGATATATTTACTTCGATTGGACACATAGTTTTATATTGCCATATTTGCCTAAATTTAAGAAAACATTTCAGATCTACCTATGTCTAATAAAAATGAACAGGTCCCACAATGGCTTAAAGAATTACAAGAAAATTCCTGGGAGGTAGAGCTCTTGATATCTGGAGGGGCCATTTCTGCCCTGATACAAGCAGATATTGCGTTATTAGACTTGT
>DTSC01000122.1:0-10836 GCA_012965625.1 Flavobacteriales bacterium
TATGAAGGCAAGGCCATTGATATTGTAAACCGTTTTATGGAGGAATTTGAACGGCCTGGTAAAAAAGCAGGAAAGGGTTTTTACGAGCATCCAAAGGGCCAAAAGAAATATATCTGGCCTGACCTTGTTAAACATTACCCTCCAAAAGAAGAACAGCCAGAGGTGGCAGAAGTAGAAAAACGCCTGCTTTACATACAGGCAATTGAAGCGGCAAAGGCTTATGAGGAAAATATCGTAACAACACCTGAATCAGCAGACATTGGTTCTATTTTGGGTATTGGTTTTCCTCCTTTTACCGGGGGCATTATGTCATTCCTGGATGGCATTGGCATAGATCATTTCGTAAAGGAATGTGAGGAATTGGCTGAAAAACATGGACCGAGGTTCCAACCTCCTGCTTTGCTTAAGACCATGGCAGCTGAGGGAAAAAGTTTTTATTGATCGTTAAATTAATAAGTCAAATTAGATATATGTCCAACCTGCCCTTAGCTGGAATTACCGTGCTGGACCTTTCACGCCTGCTGCCGGGCCCCATGTGTACGCTGCATTTGGCAGACCTGGGTGCTGATGTGATCAAGATTGAGGATCCTCTCTCAGGAGATTATGCCAGAACAGTTCCTCCCATTCAAAAGAAGACCTCTAAATTCTTCTTGTCTATTAACAGAAATAAGCGGTCTGTTGCTCTTGACCTTAGAAAAGAAGAGAGTAAAGAGATATTCCTGAAATTGGCAGCCTCTGCAGATGTGGTGGTAGAGAGCTTTCGTCCTGGTGTGCTGGAGAAAAATGGGGTAGGGTATGAGCAGGTTAAAAAGGCCAACCCCTCCATTATCTATTGCTCCATAACTGGATATGGGCAGACTGGCCCTTACAGGGATCGTGCCGGTCATGATCTTAACTTTTCAGGATATACCGGTGCCATTAAACAAGCTCCGGGTTCGTCTGGATCTCCGGCAATACCCAATTTTCAATTGGGGGATATTGTAGGGGGCACATTCAGTGCAACCATGTCTATCCTGGCTGCATTGGTTCAACAGAAGCTGCAGGGAGTAGGACAGTATTTGGATGTATCCATAATGGACGGCCTGCTGGCCCACAATGTGGTGGCGGCTGCCAATGTAGACAGCAAAGCTCTGCTTGGACATGACACCTCAGACATGCTTAATGGTATGCTGCACTGCTATAACATCTATCCCACCAAAGATGATAGGTTCATGGTATTGGCAGCCCTGGAGTACAAGTTCTGGGATCGCTTTTGTACTGCTATTGAAAGAGATGACCTTAGAGAAAAACACATGGTATCTGGAGATGAGGGTGAAGCTGTGTTTTCTGCCCTTGAAGCCTTGTTTGGATCTAAAACTCAAGTGGAGTGGGTCGATCACTTTAATGGGGTTGATTGCTGTGTTAGCCCGGTTCTTACCATACAGGAGGCCATGAACAACGAGCAAACCCTTGCCAGGAACATGGTTTGTAAAACTACAGATCCAATTGAGGGAGAGGTAGCCCAGTTTTCGCTACCTGTTAAATTCAGCGCATTTGATTTTGAGGTCTATCGCAATGCCCCGCAGCTGGGCGAGCATACAGAAGAGGTGTTCAGAGAGTTTGGCATAAGTTGATCAAAGGAATAAGCTTATATTTGACTATGCTACGCCTCACCCTCATAACCTCCCTCTGCCTTTGGCTCTCCATGGCCTCGGCCGTAAACCTCGACTCCCTCCGGGGAGTGTGGAACGACAAAACTCAACCCGACACCAACCGATTGAAAGCCATGCATAAAATAGCTAAGGATTATTTGTATTCTCAACCTGACAGCGCTTTTCATTTTGCACAGTTGCAGCATGAATTAGCAGTAACATTAGGCGATATGTATTGGATGGCAGATGCACTAAATACACAAGGATCTTCTTTTTTCATTAGGGGAAATCATATTCAGGCTTTAGATTATTACAACAAAAGTTTAAAGAGCAGAGAACAAATAGGCGATAAAAAGGGAATAGCGCGGACTCATGGGAACATTGGGCTTATTTACTGGAGACAAGGCAATTTAGAAAAGGCCTTGCCGTATTATCTGAATAATTTACAGATCCAAAAAGAAATTGGTGATAAAAAAGGCCTAGCAGGCTCTTACAACAACATAGGGGCTATTTACAGTAGCCAAGGCAATAATGAGCAGGCAATAATGTATTTTAAAAAAAGCTTAAAGATCAATAAAGAAATAAGTGATAAAAGAGGAATTGGACTTGCCTATGGCAACATAGGGCTTATTTACCAGACACAAGGCAATTATGAACAGGCATTAATATATTATCAAAAAGAGCTAAAGATCAATAAGGCAATAAGTGATAAAATAGGAATTGGACTTGCCTATACTAAAATTGGGGGTACTTTCAACAGCCTAGGCAATTATGAGCAGGCCCTGGAGTATTATGATGAAAGTTTAAAGATCAATGAAGAAGTAGGCTATAAAAGTGGAATTGCTTTCTCTTCCTACAACATAGGGGCTATTTACAGTAATCAAGGCAATTATGAAAAGGCCCTTGAGTATACCGATAAAAGCTTAAAGATCCACGAAGAATTAGGCGATAAAAATGGAATTGCTGGCTCTTACAACAGCATTGGGATGATGTACTACAATCAAGGCAATTATGAAAAGGCCCTTGAGTATAACGATAAAAGCTTAAAGATTTACGAAGAAACAGGCAATAAAACTGGAATGGCTTCCTCTTACAGATACATTGGTGTTATTTACTACGAACAAGGTAATTTCTCCGAGACAATTACTTTAGCGAAAAAAGGATTGGCCCTAGCGCAGGAGGTGGGTGTGGTGGCCGAGATAAAATTAATCAGTGCATTGCTTTATAATGTTTACAAAGAAACCGGGTATCCTGCCAAGGCCCTTGAGATGCACGAACTAGCCATTGAGATGCGTGACAGCCTAAACAGCGTAGAGAACAAGGAAGCAGCCATTAAGCTGGAGTACCAGCATAAGTACGAGAAAGAGCAGGCCCTGGCAGAAGCCAAGCACCAGGAGCAAATGACCCTCTCAGCAGAGAGGGAAAAGCGACAGCAGTTCATCGCCTGGTCTGCAGGAGGAGGCCTTGTAATGGTATTGGCTTTTGCTTTTTTTATCTTAAACCGCTTGCAGGTTACCCGTAGGCAGAAAAAGGTGATAGAACAACAAAAAGAACTGGTAGAAGAGCAAAAGAAAAACATCACCGACAGCATACAATACGCAGAGAATATACAACGTGCTTTACTTCCCGATGCTCAAGAGCTATCGCTCATTCCAGATGGTTTTGTCCTTTTTCAGCCCAAGGACATTGTTAGTGGAGACTTTTACTGGATGCAGCATCACAATGACAGAGTGTATCTTGCTGCCTGCGACTGTACGGGCCACGGCGTGCCTGGAGCTTTTATGAGCATGATAGGTTCGTCACTTTTGGATGAGGCTGTGGTTGAGAAAGGCATCACTAAACCCAACGAGATATTCTTTGAGGTAAGGAAAGGATTTATCAATGCCTTAAAACAAACGGGAGAAACCCAGAAAGACGGCATGGACGCAGTCCTCATCGCCTGGGACAAGAAATACACCCTGCAGCTGGCCGCTGCCTATAGCCCTGTGATCATAATTAGAAAAGGAGAAATACAGGAGCTCAAGCCAGACAGGCAGCCTGTGGGTTTTCATACAGGAGCACAAAAACCCTTTACCCACCACGAGATGAAACTTGAAAAAGGAGATACGGTCTATATCTTCTCTGATGGCTACCCTGACCAGTTCGGCGGGCCAAAGGACAAGAAATTCATGATGAAGAACTTTAAGAATCTCTTGCTATCCATACAAGACAAAACCATGAACGAGCAGAAAACCATCTTAGAAATCACCCTGGCCGAGTGGAAAGGAGACACCGAGCAGGTGGATGATATCCTTGTTATGGGGGTGAGGTTTTAGATTGGGCAATTAGCCGAGCAGCTTAAAGCCGAACCTGTGTTGAAGTGCCAGATGATATCTTGAAAGATTTTTCCTGGGTATAGATAGATTCTCTCGAAGACTTAGGCTTAAAGATTAAACGATATCTTCCTGGTTGCATAACCAATGTCTCCCTTGTTGAGAGGGGATCAATAGTGTATATCAATTCAAGCTTATTGTTTTTTTCAAGAAAAATATCTCCGTGACCTTTGGATGCCAGCAGTATTGAAGCGATACCGGGCTGAGGAATCTCTACTGTATTGGTGTGACTTTGTTTAATGTCAACGCTAAAATTTAACCTTGGTAACGAAAGTACCTCTAAGTCATATTTACCAACCAGGTATTTAATTGAGGTGTTAAAGTCCTGAACATTTAGCGTATTCATTTTGCCATGCTGCCTGACAATACACTGCAAAGATTTATAGTCACTTCTTCCCTGTATTTTCAAAGAGAGCTGGCCCTGAGGTGCATCTGCTGCAATAATATTATGTACTCCAGGGATAAGTTTTATACTGTCAACCTCAACAGCTGGTATCGTATGCACTGTCATTTGATAAGCACCCAATGGATCAATCACTATTGTATCAGGGTTTCCCCGGTGGTTGATTGTGTGGATATAGTTGTAGTAGGTTGTCCGTATTGATCAAGCAGATTGACTTGAACACTAGTAGAGTTTAAAACCTGGGAGATTACAATATTGAGGACATTTTTGAATACCTTCTCATTGGTTGCATCATAAAAATTGCCGACACACTCAAACTGCTTCATTATATCCTCATCAAGGCCCATTCCGATTACAAAAGGTTTTAAAATAATCCCCTTCTTTTGCAGGGCCCATGATACGGCACATGGATCCCCATCACATTCTTCAATGCCATCTGTGATCAGGATTATGATATTGCGACAATTATCACAAGGTGGGAAGTCATTGGCTGATTGTCCTAAAGAATAGGCAATTGGTGTAGTGCCTTTTGGCTGTATTGCATTTAAGCTTTTTTTGATTTTTGCAATATTGTTCTTTCCAAAGGGAACTTCAAGCTTACTGTCTTCACAATTCCTTTTTTCCCTGGAAATAACTGGATATTGATGTCCATAAGCACGAAAGGCAAGTTGGATATCATCACGATAAGAAATACTATCTATTAATTCACCCAGCAACTTCTGGGCTATCTTTATTTTCATGCCGGTTTTCCAACGGCCATACATACTTTGTGAGCCATCAAAAACAAACAAAATTCTCGTTAATGGCGTTTCTTGCCTCTGGTTTTGAGAAAGGCAAACAGAACAATTGAAAATAAATAATAACATAAAGCAAAAAACCCCGATTACTCGGGAATTCCTTTGCATAACACAATTATTAATTCTTAGGGCCATTACTTTATTATAGTTAAAACCAGCTTTAATAATCTCCCAGCGTCTCTTCCAATTGCGATAAGGCACTTTTCAGCTGTTCATCATTAGGAGCTATACCATGCCAGGCATTGCTGCCCATCATAAAATCCACGCCAAATCCCATTTCCGTCTTCATAAGAATTACAACAGGTCTTTGTTTTCCAGTTCTGTCTTTTGCCAGATTAATGGTATTAATGACTTCTTTCATATCATTTCCATGCTCCAATTCCAATACATCCCAACCAAAAGTGTGCCACTTACCAGCTAAATCACCCAAGGGGAGTATATCATCACAATCGCCGTCTATCTGGCGGCCATTATAATCAACGATGGCAATAAGGTTATCTACTTTATGGCCTGCAGCAAACATTGCCGCTTCCCACACCTGGCCTTCCTGCAGCTCTCCATCACCATGAAGTACAAAGACCAGATGTTGGTCACCATTGAGTTTCTTTCCAAGAGCAGTTCCATTAGCAACAGATAATCCTTGTCCCAACGAGCCAGATGCAATTCTAACTCCTGGGAGGCCTTCTTCTGTAGCAGGGTGTCCCTGAAGTCTTGAGTTTAACTTTCTGAATGTTCCAAGCTCCTTAACATCAAAATATCCTGATCTTGCTAAAACGCTATACCATACAGGGGATATATGACCATTGGATAAAAAGAAAACATCCTGGCCATTTCCTCCTATGGTAAATTCTTTGGCATTGTGTCTTAATATATCAAAATACATCGCAACCATAAATTCCGTGCATCCCAATGAACCACCTGGGTGGCCTGATTTTACAGCATGTACCATTCTTATAATGTCTCTTCTCGTCTGAGAGCAAATAGTGTTTAAATGATCGATGTCTGTCATAATCTTTCGAGTTTCTCCTATAACCTGAGGCATAATTACTGATTTTTTAGTTCGCTCAAATGTAATTACTAAATAATCTTTAACGTCCTAATGTTGATAAGAATAAGCCCAATGTTGAAAACTTTTATACATTAATTTGGAAACATATTATTGGTACTTTTGCAATTCTTAATTAAAAGGATATGGCCTTAAAATGTGGTATAGTAGGATTGCCAAACGTAGGGAAATCTACTTTGTTTAATTGCTTGTCCAATGCCCAGGCCCAGGCTGCAAATTTTCCTTTCTGCACCGTAGAGCCAAATATTGGGGTGATCACAGTTCCTGATAATCGTTTAAATAAACTGGCAGCATTAGTATCTCCGGAGAAAGTAGTCCCTGCAACAATTGAGATTGTTGATATTGCAGGCTTAGTTAAAGGGGCCAGTAAAGGAGAGGGCTTGGGCAATCAGTTTCTTGGAAATATAAGGGAGACTGATGCTATAATACATGTCCTTCGCTGTTTTGATGATGATAATGTGGTACATGTGGATGGTTCTGTTGACCCTTTGAGAGATAAGGAGATTATTGATACTGAGCTTCAGCTCAAGGACCTTGAAACAATAGAGAAAAGATTCCAGCAGCAACAAAAGGTTTCCAAAACCGGAGAAAAAGAAGCATTAATAATTTTAAATGTTTTAGAAAGGTATAAAACTGCATTAGAATCAGGGAAATCTGCAAGATATGTTAGCCTCGAAAAGAAAGAACAAGAATTGGCAGGAGACCTTTTCTTATTAACGAATAAGCCAATATTGTATCTATGTAATGTGGACGAAGCTTCTGCTATAAATGGCAATGATTATGTAGCCCAAGTTATGGAAGCTGTAAAGGGTGAGGATGCGGAAGTATTGATAATAGCTGCAGAAAGTGAAGCAGAAATTGCTGCCTTGGATTCGGCTGAAGACAGACAAGAATTTTTAGAGGCAATGGGGCTGCAAGAGCCGGGAGTTAATAAATTAATACGATCTGCTTATCATCTGTTGAATTTGGAAACCTATTTTACTGCTGGAGAAAAAGAAGTCAGGGCCTGGACAATTACAAAAGGGACAAAAACCCCACAGGCGGCAGGTGTTATCCATACTGATTTTGAAAAAGGTTTTATAAAAGGTGAAGTAATAGGCTATGATGATTTTGTTGCTTATGGGTCTGAGACTGCCTGCAGAAATGCTGGCAAGTTGTCTATTGAAGGCAAAGATTACATCGTTAAAGACGGAGATGTTATGCATTTTCGCTTTAATGTTTGACCATCTGTTTAGGTCAGTTCGCGTGTTGAAAAACATGTTGAAAACTCTCCTGATTAAAACAAGGTTAAAATCCTATAATATTTAACTTTGTAAGTTACCGAAAATCATCTCTGATGAAGAATCAGGTTTTTCAACAGGATTATGGCAGAAAATAATTATACAGAAGAAGACATCAAGTCGTTAGACTGGAAGGAGCATATACGTTTCCGGCCCGGGATGTATATTGGTAAATGTGGGGATGGCTCTTCCGTTGATGACGGCATATACATTCTTTTGAAGGAAACTATAGACAATTGTATTGATGAGCATGTTATGGGAAATGGAAAGAGCATCGACATCAATATTAAAGATAATACCGTATATGTAAGAGATTATGGCCGAGGTATACCTTTAGGAAAAGTCAATGACTGCGTTTCCATTATCAATACCGGTGCGAAGTATGATACCAGGGCCTTTAAAAAATCTGTTGGATTAAATGGGGTTGGGACTAAAGCAGTTAATGCCTTGTCGGCAAAATTCATGGTCCAATCGGTTCGGGATGAACAAATAAAAACATCAGTTTATGAAAGAGGAGAATTGGTAGAGGATGTAAAGATCAAGCAAACCAACAAACGCAAGGGCACCAAAATCGTATTCTCTCCCGACGAAAAAATATTTGGAAAGTTCCATTATATCAATGAGTATATTGAAAAAATGCTTTGGAACTATGCTTACCTTAATCCTGGACTAACAATTAACTACAATGATAAAAAGTATCATTCTGACAAAGGCTTGTTTGATTTGTTAGAGAATAATTTGAGTGGAGAAATACTTTATCCTATTATTCATTTAAAAGGTGATGATATTGAAGTTGCCATGACTCATGGCTCTTCCTATGGAGAGGAATACTATTCATTTGTAAATGGACAGCATACCACGCAAGGAGGCACCCACCAAGGAGCCTTTCGTGAAGCAGTTGTTAAAACAATACGGGAGTTTTACAATAAGGATTATGAGGCAGTGGATATTAGGTCTTCTATTGTAGCTGCAGTGTCGGTAAAGGTAATCGAGCCCATATTTGAGTCTCAAACAAAGACTAAGCTTGGTTCTCAAGAAATTGAGCCAGGAGGACAATCAATGAGGGCCTTTGTATCTGAATTCCTGAAAACTTCCCTGGATAATTATTTGCATAAAAATCCGGAAACATCGGAATCGCTTCAGCTGAAAATTAACCGTTCTGAAAGAGAACGAAAAGAGATGTCTGGTATAAGGAAGCTCGCAAAAGAAAGAGCGAAAAAAGCGAGCTTACACAATAAAAAACTACGCGATTGCAAGTACCATTACAATACTGATGATGAAGGCAGATTAGAGTCAACCATTTTTATAACAGAGGGTGATTCGGCCAGCGGTTCAATTACAAAAAGCAGGTCCGTGAAAACACAGGCGGTTTTTAGCTTGAAAGGAAAGCCGCTTAATTCATACGGTCTTACAAAGAAGATCGTATATGAAAATGAAGAGTTTAACCTTCTTCAGGCGGCATTAAATATAGAAGATGGGCTGGACGGCCTTAGATACAACAATATCATCCTGGCTACAGATGCAGATGTGGATGGTATGCACATTCGCTTGTTGTTAATCACTTTTTTCCTTCAGTTTTTTCCCGACTTAGTTAAGAATGGACACCTGTACATCCTTCAAACACCTTTGTTCCGCGTAAGGAATAAAAGTGAAACACATTATTGTTATTCCGAAGAGGAAAAGCAACAAGCGATGAGTAAACTTGGGGCTAACCCTGAGATTACACGATTTAAAGGATTGGGAGAAATTTCACCTGGAGAATTTAAGAATTTTATAGGAAAAGATATTAGGTTAGACCCAGTAATTATAGGTAAAGAATCTACTATTGATGCCATGCTTGATTTCTATATGGGTAAAAACACACCTCAAAGACAAGATTTTATAATTGACAATCTGGTGGTTGAAAAGGATCTCCTTAAAGAAACAGCAATAGATCAAGAGGAAAATAGGGAATTAGAAAAAGCCAAAGAATAGATTTTTATGCTCGATGACGAAAACATAGAAGATTCTGAAGAAGAAACTGAAAAAGAGCCACAGGAAGATGAACGGACTAATTCTGAAATTGATCTAGATCCAGATGTCAATAATGATGGTGATGTGCATGATGTGGTCCATGTTTCAGGGATGTACCAGAATTGGTTTCTGGACTATGCCTCCTATGTTATTCTTGAAAGAGCTGTTCCCGGAATTGAAGATGGTCTAAAGCCTGTACAAAGACGAATCTTACATTCCTTTAAAGACCTTGATGATGGTCGTTATAATAAGGTGGCGAATTTAATTGGCCATACCATGAAATATCATCCCCATGGTGATGCATCCATTGGAGATGCTATGGTACAGCTTGGCCAGAAGGAATTGCTTTTAGATACGCAAGGTAATTGGGGAAATATTCTTACAGGTGATAGGGCTGCAGCCCCAAGATATATTGAAGCAAGACTCTCAAAGTTTGCGTTGGATGTAGTTTTTAATGCCAAGACCACCAATTGGCTCTCCTCCTACGACGGGCGCTCTAAAGAACCCCAGTTCTTGCCAATAAAATTCCCTTTATTGCTTGCACAAGGTGTTGAGGGAATTGCCGTAGGACTTGCATGTAAAATTATGCCTCATAATTTTATTGAATTGATTGATGCCAGCATTAAGATATTAAGAGGAAAGAAAGTAGAAATATTCCCTGATTTCCCTACAGCCGGCACAATTGACATCTCTCAATATAACGCAGGTCTTCGTGGAGGAAAAATAAGAGTGAGGGCAAAAGTTAATCAGCTTGACAAGAAAACATTGGTCATCTCAGAACTGCCATTTGGGAGCACAACATCAAGTCTCATTGAAAGCATTATTAAGGCCAATCAAAAAGGTAAAATAAAGATTAAAAAAGTGGAAGACAATACAGCAGATAAGGTTGAAATCCTGATTCATTTGCCGGCCAGCACTTCACCTGACAAGACCATAGATGCTCTTTATGCCTTTACTAATTGTGAAAATTCGATCTCGCCAAACTCCTGTGTGATAGAAGATGGAAAGCCAATGTTCTTGGAAGTTAATGAGATATTACAGAAAGTCGCTGCCAATACACAGTATCTTCTGCAACTGGAATTGAAGATAAGACAAAAAGAGCTTGAAGACCAGTGGCACTATCTATCACTTGAAAGAATCTTTATAGAAAATAAAATCTATAGAGATATAGAAGAGTGTGAAACATGGGAAGCAGTTATTTCAGCAATAGACAAGGGCTTAAAACCTTACGTGAAAGGATTAAAGAGACCTGTTACAGAGGATGATATTGTTTT
>DTSC01000122.1:10851-14132 GCA_012965625.1 Flavobacteriales bacterium
CGCTGATAAAGTTAAGAAGAATATTCAAAGGCTTGAGGAAGATCTTAAGGAGGTTAAAGATCACCTGGCCAATATTGTTGATTATGCGGTAGATTATTTTAAGGATCTGAAAAAGAAATATGGAAAGGGCAGAGGCAGAAAAACAGAAATCAAGTCTTTTGATACCATTGTTGCTTCTAAAGTTGCTGTGGCCAACGTAAAACTTTATGTTAGCAGAGAAGAGGGCTTTGCAGGTTTTGGTATGAGGAAGGATGAGTTTGTGTGCGATTGTTCTGATATTGATGATGTTGTTGTTTTTAGAAAGGATGGCACAATGAAGATAACCAAGATTTCCCCTAAGGCCTTTATTGGTAAAGACATTGTTCATATAGGAATATGGAAAAAAGGAGATACTAGAACCATTTATAATATGATATATCAGGATGGTACTAGAGGCAATGTTTTGATGAAGCGTTTTGCTGTAACCGGAATTACCAGAGACAAAGAATATCCGCTAACCAAGGGTAAAGATGGATCTAAAGTCTTGTACTTTACGGCAAACCCAAATGGTGAGTCTGAAGTTCTGATAGTAAACCTTCGTGCTAAGCCGAAACTGAAGAAGACCAAATTTGAACTTGACTTTGGGGATGTTTCAATAAAAGGCCGTGCAGCAGGGGGTAATATCTTAACAAAACACACTGTATCCAAAATTATCCAAAAAGAAAAAGGGGTATCAACACTTGGTGCAAGGAAAATGTGGTTTGATGATTCAGTGCAGCGTCTTAATGTTGATGAGAGAGGTGACTATTTAGGTGAGTTTAGCGGTAATGATAAGATATTAACTATTATGCAATCCGGCGAATTACAATTGTATTCTTACAGCCTATCCAACCATTTTGATGAAGACATGATTTTTATTGGCAAATGGAATCCAAATAGGCCTGTTACTGCAATTTATTATGATGGCTCTAAACAGCATTATTTTGTTAAGCGTTTTCTTATTGAATCCACAGATAAAAAAATGAAATTTATTACAGACCATGCAGACTCTTTTCTTGAATTTGCTTTTACGGATTCTTTTCCGGTAATAGAGCTTGCATTTGCCAAGAGCAAAACCGATACAAACAAACCTAATGAGGTTATCAAACTTTCAGAATTCATTGCTGTTAAGGGGGTTAAAGCACTTGGAAACAGACTTTCTGCAGTTAAAATTAAAAGTATTAATGAACTGGAACCTTTGGCTGAAATTGAGGAAGAAGCTGAAGATAAATACCAAGAAGATATAGTAAATAAAGAATTAATTCAGGACTATAAAGAAGACTTAGAGTCTCTTAAAGAAACTGATCCTGTATCTGACCACGAGCCTAATTCAAAAAAGAGCAGCTCCAAAAGCAAAAATGAAGAATCCTCTGATGATGATGATGATGCTCAGATAAAACTGGATTTATAAGATATCCGGTACCAATTTGATTATGCACAACAGTATTTAAATGTATGGCTAATTGTGCTATAAGCCACATATTATGCTTTCTTTCTAATCTTTTCCAAATTTTTATTTCTATATTGCATTGCAATAGGGCAGTTTTATGTCTTTAAATTATGTGGGAAAATATATCAATTTGAAACATTTGATATATGGTTTTGTTAATCAAACACAGCAGTAGAAAATGAAAAAGTCTTTAATACTTACCCTCTTTTTAATAGCAGGATATGGTCAATCTATATTTGCACAAAATAACATGAATCTTTTAGGGAAATTAACCTATAGTCAGGAGCTAAGTGATATTTGGGGCTATGTTGATAGTGTAGGCAATGAATATGCAATAGTAGGTGTCTATGATGGAGTTTCTGTGGTGGACATTACAGATCCTGCCAATCCCAATGAGCTGTTTTTCTTTCCAGGGGCATCATCCACTTGGAGGGATATCAAGACCTGGAACAAGCATGCCTATATTACCAATGAGTCCAACGGTGGACTGTTTATCATCGATCTGAGTAATTTACCTAATACTACAACACCAGCTACCTCAAGTTATAACGGATCTTCATATCAGTTTAGCTCAGCTCATAATTTATATATCGATGAAAATGGCGTGGCCTATATTATCGGAGCAAACTACAGTAACGGTGGCGCCATATTATTGGACCTGACTATCGACCCCATGAATCCGCTTGAAATAGGAATTTTTGATGATTACTATTTGCATGATGGTATGGCAAGGGGAGACACTTTATGGGGAGGGGCTATTAATAATGGATTTCTTGTTGCGGTTGATGTTTCAAATAAATCTAATCCGCAAATTTTAGGAACCAAAAATACCCCCAATAACTTTACCCACAATTGTTGGATATCAGATGATGGGAACACCTTGTATACTACAGATGAAAAAAGCAATGCCTTTATTGCGGCATATGATGTCTCTAATATTTCCAATATTACTGAATTAGATAGAATCAGGTCCAATGATGGCTCTGGTGTAATTCCTCACAATACACATTTTATGAATGAATACCTCATCACCTCTTACTATAAAGATGGGGTAACCATACATGATGTGAGCAGGCCAAATAATATGGTTGAAGTTGGGAATTATGATACTTATACACAGGGAGCAGGAAATGGATTTAGTGGTGCGTGGGGAGTTTATCCATGGCTTCCCTCCGGAAATGTAATTGTCTCAGATATTAATAATGGCTTATATATCTTGGGGGTAACCTATCTTAGGGGTTGCTATCTTGAAGGCCAGGTTACCGCTTTTGGTTCAGGAAGCCCAATTACCAATGCAACAGTTGAAATTCTTACTACAGCCAATACCGACAATACGGATATCTCAGGTAATTATAACTTCGGACTTAGTGCTGCAGGGTCATACCAGGTAGTCTTTTCTGCTCCTGGGTATAATAACGATACCTTACCGGCTACACTCACCAATGGGGTTTTAACGACACTTGATGCGCAGCTTGATTCATTAGTAGCTTTTTCAATTCCGGGAAACGTAAACGAGCTTTCTTCAGGATTACCAGTTGGAGGTGCCAATGTACGCTTGGAAAGCAACAGTGGCTCATATGACTTTGTAACTGATGGTTCAGGTAACTTTTCCTTATCATCAATATTTGAAGGGTCCTATAATATAGTTGCTGGGAAATGGGGTTATATAACAAAATGTTTCTCGATGTATATCGATTCTACTACCAGCTCCTTATCTATTTCCCTGGACACTGGTTTGTATGATGATTTCAGCTTTGATTTTGGTTGGACAGAGGTAGGTACTGCCAATGCCGGTAATTGGGAAAGAGACAAT
>DTSC01000123.1 GCA_012965625.1 Flavobacteriales bacterium
CGTTTTGTTGAGAATGGAAAGCTGGTAATTCGCGAAGCTCTAAGTGATTGCGAATACATAGAATTTGACAAGGTGGGCACACTTGAGTCTTTCAACTCTGATGGCTTAAGGTCTATTATCCACACCATGTCGCATATACCCAATCTAAAGGAAAAAAACCCTTCGTTATCCAGGCCATGTGGAATATATAAAGGTTTTAAAAAGCAGCGGTTTTTTTGACCAGAAAGAGATAATGGTTAATGGAGTGGAAATTAAGCCCCTGGAATTTACCAGCAAGATCTTATTTAATGAATGGAAGCTGGAAGAAACTGAGGAAGAAATAACCGTGATGAGAATTACTTTAAAAGGTGAAAACGACAAGGGGGAAACTGAGGAGATTATCTTTGACCTCTATGATGAATATTGTCGTGAAACCAAAACCTCATCAATGGCAAGAACCACCGGATATACTGCTACCGCAGCTGCCTCTCTTTTCCTGGATGGCTTGTTTGAGGAGAAAGGGATATTTCCACCAGAACTAATTGGTAAACATGAAAATTGTTATAATTATATCCTCAAATATCTGGCGGAACGAAATATAAATTATCGGAAACGATAGTTAGGTAAATTACGAAACCTATAAAGTGGCCAAAATTGTTCACTAAAACATTTTCTGACGCTTAACCAAATAGGGTAACAAAACTTGTTTAAAGCCCTGGTTAATATCAGCTTCTACATAATCAATATTAAATTGACCACATCTTAATTTGAGGTTCGCCTTATGTGCTGATATTGCATCAATATAAGCTTGTTTCACCTCCTGGGGATGAACCTTAACCTCCTCACCTGATTCAGAGTCAATAAAACGATAAGGCCGATTTTCAAATTCAAAATCCAGCTCTTTATCTTTGTCAACCACATGGAATAGCACAATTTCATGTTTGTTATGCCTTAAATGTTGCAAGGCAGAGAACAATTCATCTTGCTGATCGGAATTATCCATCATGTCACTAAAGATTATTATTAATGATCGTTTATGTACACTTTCAGCTATCTGATGAAGGGCCTTTACTGTAGCTGTTTTCTTATCTTCTTTGGGGGCTTTTAAAAGCTTTTCCAGTTCATGATAAAGTGTCTTGTGATGTACATTGTTGGATTTACAAGAAGTATGCAGATCAAGGTCCTCAGAAAAAACACTAATCCCTACCCCATCACGTTGTTTTTTGAGCATAAGCATAATAGCAGAAGCACAATACACTGAGAACTTTATCTTATTCAGTGCTTCTGGCTTCTCTGGGTCCAGGTCAGGAAAATACATAGAAGATGAGCTGTCTAATACCAGCTGGCATCTCAGGTTGGTTTCCTCCTCGTATCTTTTTACAAAGAGCTTTTCACTTCTCGCATAGAGTTTCCAGTCAATGTGTTTAGTAGCTTCGCCTGGATTGTAAATACGATGTTCTGCAAATTCCACAGAAAACCCATGAAAAGGACTTTTATGAAGGCCCGTAATAAAACCTTCTACTACTTGTTTTGCGATAAACTCTAAATGCCCAAAGGCCTGTATTTCGTGATGGTCTATTGGCAAAAGGAATGTATTAAGATCTGCCAATATACTTAGCAGAGAGTAAAGATTAAAGCTGGGAGTCGATTTTACCTGCTAAAACTTCTTTAGAAACCGCTCCTACCTGCTTGTCAACAACTTTACCACCCTTAATAAAAAGTATGGTTGGTATACTGCGAATCCCATATTTAGATGAAATCTCAGGATTGTGATCAACGTTGACCTTGCCAATTACTGCTTTACCATCATATTCCGTTGCTAATTCTTCCACAACTGGCCCAACCATTCTACAGGGACCGCACCATTCTGCCCAAAAATCAACTAATACGGGTTTATCAGATTTTAATGCTAGTTCTTCAAAATTTGAATCAGTAAATTCTACTGCCATTATTTCATTTATTAATTATTTACAGCTTCTTTAAATATAATAACCAAAACTTTGGTCACAACAAAGATCAGAATAATTTAACATATAATTAAAGCTAATTGAGTTTATATTCTATTCCTGGGATCTGATCGAGTGATTCTAAAAACTTATTGTTTAGATCAACTTTAAATTTATTGGAATGTAATTCTACAAAGTTGCCCTCTTCCTGATCACCTACTTTAAAGTTCAACCTTGTTTGACCAACATTACCATTAATTAAATTTGTAAGCTCTTCAATAAAACCATCTGAAAGATCTTTTAAAGAAAGTTGCATGGTTATACTCTGAGCTAATTTATTTCTTACTTCTGAAAGAAGCTGTATTTTATTTATTCTAAACTCATATGTATCATCAGATCTATACCTCAATTCCACTCTGCCTTTAATAAACAGAAACTCTTTAGGTTTCAAAAAATGCCGGAACTTTAAATATTCTTCTGAAAAGATCACAAATCTTTTGGTATCAGTAAAATCTTCAATGCTAAAAGTTCCAAAAGGCTTCCCTGTTTTGGTCGTTCTATGTGCTGCCTCAGTAACAATTCCAGCAATAGTGATGTCTCTGTTCTTAAACTTCAACAGATCTTCATTCATTTGGTTTAAAGTAACATTACAAAAATGATCAATTTCTATTTTAAAATTATCCAGTGGGTGCCCAGAAAGATACATTCCTGTTATCTCTTTTTCCTTTGAGAGCATATCCAGCTGGGACCAAGGTTCACAATTTGGGATCTCTGGATTACTAACAGCAAATCCGTCATTTCCAAACATTGCAATTTGTTCTGACTGCTGCACACTTTGAAATTTACTTCCAAACCTAATTGCTTTATCCAGAAAAACCACCTCAGCATCTGTTTCTTTATAAAAATACTGTGACCTATATACCCCTTTAAAACTATCAAAGGCCCCAGCATATGCCAGGCTTTCCAAGCATTTTTTATTAGCTGCCCGCAAGGCTATTCGTTTTGTAAGGTCAAAAATATCCTTAAAGGGACCATTTTCATTTCTTGCCTCAACAATCGATTCCACTGCTCCTTTGCCCACTCCTTTTACAGCACCCAATCCAAACCGGATCTCACCCTTTTGGTTAACTATAAATTTATATTCTGATTCATTAACATCCGGACCCAACACCTTCAGACCTTGCCTCTTGCATTCATCCATAAAAGAGGTGATCTTCTTTATATCATTCTTGTTTCGTTGCAGTACTGCTGCCATATATTCAGGCAAATAATTAGCTTTCAAATAGGCTGTTTGGTAGGCCAAAACTGAATAGGCTGCAGAATGAGACCGATTAAACCCATAACCGGCAAAATGAGCCATGGTCTCAAAAATTGATTTTGCCAGCTTTTCTTCAATCCCCTTGGCTACAGCTCTTTTTATAAATTTCTTTTCTTCAGGTGGTAATAGCTCTGGTTTTTTCTTTCCCATTATCCGCCGTAAAATATCCGCTTCACCCAAACTGTAGTCTGCCATTATTTGTGCTGCCTGCATGATCTGTTCTTGATAAACCATAATGCCATAGGTGTTTTTCAAAATACCCTCAAGTAATTCATGGGGATATTCTGTTTTCTCCTTGCCATGCTTTCTACTGATGTAGGTAGGAATAAACTGCATGGGGCCTGGTCTATACAAGGCATTCATAGCGATCAGGTCTTCAATATTAGAGGGCTTAAGCTCCTTGAGGTAAATTCTCATTCCTTCAGACTCAAACTGAAATGTACCTATTGTGTTTCCTTTTTGGTATAGCTCATAAGTTTTTGCATCATCTAAAGGAATGCTATTAATATCAATTTTTTCTCCGCACCTATTTTCAATAAGCTCAAGGGTATCATTTATTATAGAGAGGGTTTTCAAGCCAAGAAAGTCCATCTTCAGCATACCCACATGCTCTGCATATTTATCTGCATATTGTGTTACTAGCAAATCTGAATTCTTAGAAGTAGAAAGAGGCAAGTATTCCCTTAGATCATCCTTTCCGATAATGACTCCTGCAGCATGAACTCCGGTATGACGTGCACAACCTTCCAGTGTTTCGGCAAAACCAAGCGTTTTTACGGCAAGAATATCCTTGCCATTCTTAACATCTGCAAGC
>DTSC01000124.1 GCA_012965625.1 Flavobacteriales bacterium
ATTATATAAGCTTAAAAACTGAACATTGCATCGTATATGGCGAGGGAAAAATTGTCCTTAGTGATAACATTGGTCAGGTAAAATTAACCAGTGTTGGCAATAGCCAACATTTTCTAAAAAAAGATTCTGTTATTCTTGATTTAATATTAGGAATTGATTTCTTCTTTATTGAAGGTGCCTTGAAGGTTATGGCAAATAAAATAAATAGTGATATGGATCTTATGAAAATGAATTTTGACAGACCGGTATATGAAAGAGGTTTAATGGAACTGTTAGGTAAGGAAACTGCTGACAAGTTTATTGCAGACGTTAATCTATTAGGAGCCGTAAAGCGATTTCCTGGAGAACTTGAAAAAACCATCGTCCTAACCGATATAAAATTGGAATGGAATGATTCTTCAAGCTCATATTTATCGGTAGGACCTATTGGAATTGGGAATATCTTTAAATGGCAGATTAATAAATATGTAAAAGGACATATTGAACTTATTAAAAAACGGGGAGGAGATATATTGAACATCTATCTTAAACCAAATGAAGAAAGTTGGTACTTCTTCACCTACTCACGGGGTTTAATGCAGGCTATTTCGAGTGAGGAAGACTTTAATATTCCTATTCAAGAGCTTAAAGCAACAAAGAGGAAATCAAAAGTAACAGAAAAAGGTGGCATGCCTTATCAATTCACAATATCATCTGAGCGGAAGAAGGAGGTATTCCTTCGAAAAATTCAATGAATTTAATCTAAAGTCTATCTTCGCAATTAATTTAATTAACGATATAGGCTATATTTACCTTGCTTTACCAATAGAATGATATCATTAATAAACATCTCAGCGTTACTTATTGCTTATTTGATCGGCTCTGTTGCCTCTGCTGTCTGGATTGGGCAAATATTCTATAATACGGATGTTCGTGAATATGGTAGTGGAAATGCAGGAGCAACAAATACTTTTAGGGTTCTTGGGAAAAAGGCAGGAATTGGAGTCCTCCTAATAGATTCTTCTAAGGGATGGTTGTCAGTGAATCTAGCAACACTAATGCATCTCTGCGATTTATCCCACCTCTTGCCAGGAACTGCTCCATTTATAGACCTTCAACTTGCACTAGGCATTGCAGCATTACTCGGTCATATATTTCCTATTTATGTTGGTTTTAGGGGTGGAAAAGGTATTGCAACTTTAATGGGGATTCTTCTGGCAATCCATACTGGAGCAGCATTAATTTCAATGGGTGTATTTATACTAGTTTTAGTAACATCAAGATTTGTTTCTTTGAGTTCAATGATTGCATCTGTGTCTTTTCCTATTGTTATTATTTTGTTTTTCCAAACAACAATTCCATCCTTAGTGATATTCTCTTTGCTAATTGCAATTCTTGTTCTAATTACCCATCAAAAAAATATTGAACGCCTGTTAAGAAAAGAAGAATCAAAGGCTAATATTTTCTGATAACCAGAACCTGTTTTCTGCTGAATATCCTATTTTATTTACTTTGACTTGTTAATAATAATGCCATCAGGACACAAAATAGGTAACTTTTTACCTTATATCTTCGTAGGATAAACGATTTAGAAAACTGAAATCAGCACTAAATTATCAAGCAACCCTGTCCCGAATGGGCTTTTTATCTGATGTTACTGATAGAAACTCAAATAACGTGATGGGGTTTAATATTATGTTAAAACGAGCTAAAACGTCCTTTCTTAGCCAATCGTTCAAGATCATGCCAATCCTGATTGTAATGATCTTTGCTTTTTTTTGGGCCAATGCCCAAAACCAAAAGTCTGAAAAAGCGTTGATAAAAAATGCTGAGGGTCTCTTTAAGAACGAAATGTATATTGATGCCTATCCATTGTATTCACAACTCCTTAGTATTTATCCAGATAATATCAAATACAATTATAAATTTAGTGTTTGTATGCTTTTTGCTGATGAAGAAAAGGAAAAAGCTATTATGTACCTATTGAAAGTAAACGCTAAGTCTAATGCCAATAAAAAAGCACTCTATTATCTTGGTTATGCCTACCATCTGAATTATGAATTTAACAAAGCCATTATTGTATATCAAAAATATATAAATGTGGCCTCAAAAAAGGACTCAGAATCCTTAGGGGTACAGAGGAAAATCGAAATGTGCAAAAATGGCCTTACCCTTCTTCAAGGCAAAACTAAAATAGGTGTAGTGGGAAAAATAAGAACTAAAGAAACTGAATATTTCAGGTCCTACGACATGCAATTACTAACAGGAAAAATCCTAGTTAAACCAGATGATTTCAAAACAATTACCGATAGAGAAAAGAATGAGCAATCACTTGTTTATCTAGGGAAAAATGCAAAAAAGTTATTCTATTCCAGTTATGGTAATGAAGGAACAAACAAAGATATCTTTATGGTTAAAAAAAGGCCAGATGGTTTCTGGGGAGCTGCCTCGAAACTCCCACCAATTATAAATAGTCAATATGATGAAGATTTCCCTGTAATGCACCCCAAAAAAAATGTGCTGTACTTCTGTTCTAAAGGGCATAATAGCATGGGGGGATATGATGTTTTTAAAACAACTTATAATGCCAAGAAAGATTATTGGACACCTCCAGTAAATCTCGATTTTGCGATCAACTCAACTGATGATGACATTCTCTATGTACCAACTGATGATGAATTAACAGCATATTTCTCTTCTAAACGATCCAGCGTCCAAGGTCAAATTTCAGTTTATAAAATAAAGTTAAAGGAAATCCCTGGAGTTTATATAGAAGAGCCTGAAGATGAAGACATCGAAGCTGGAGAGCCTCTTGCTTTGGATGAAATCCATATGGAAGCTGAATTAAATGTAAATGCTGCTGACGATAACCTCATTTTATCAACAGCTGAAGAAGCAAACTACCAACCGTCAGATGCTATTCAAACAGAAACTTTTATTGACCTGTCTGATGAAGAAATGGTTGATGTTGCTTTTGAGTATGCTCAGAATCTGAAGGACCAAGAAATCAAGTTAAAGAAAGAAGCTGAAGCATCGTTTATGCTTGCAAGAGAGAAAAATGATCAAGTGTCTGTAAAATCAAATGAAGCAGAAGCAATATTGACACGAATTGATAACATATCTGATGAAGATCAAAAAAAGACTGCAGTTAAGAAAGCTGATAACCTAAAAGCCGAATCAGAAAAACTTGCTAAAGAAGCTGGAATTGCCTTTGAAATTGCCAAAGAACTTGCAGCTGAAGCAGATGAAAGAAATAAGCAAGCGGAAAAGGCAAAAAACAATGCTAATAAGATTGAATCAGCAGTAAAAACCAATCAGACTGAAGAATCAATTTCACTTTTAATTGAACAGAAAGCACTAGCAAAATCTACAGAATTAGGTTCAATCGGTGTTGATAAAATGGCAAGTGAAAAAGAAGCTGAAGCTAAGGTCCTTGAAGCTGAAGCTGCAGATGCTTATGAAAAAATCCAGTTTATGGAAAATGAGATCTCAGAAATTGGTGATGAGATAATCCGGCTTGAAAAAGAAGCTTCAATTACTGAAGATGCTATTTTAATGGAAGAGATACTGTTTCAAAAACAAGACCTTGAATTTGAAAAAAAGAACACAGAACAAGAGCTCCAGGCAACCTATTCACAGGCCGAAACCCTAGACAACGAAGCTAAAGTTAAAAGGGATGAAACAAATCTGTTAAAAGGTGTTTCCAATGAAATTGTAGAGGCCGCAGACAATGTCGAAACAGCTTCAGTAGATGTCAGAGAGTCAAGCTCTACTAATGAAGTTGAGGAAAATTTAAACTCAACACTTGAACAAAATGAAGAATCCTCTCTGGTTTCTTTAGTATCAGAAAAAGAAACAGAAGTTAAAGAGGAATCCACTGAACCTTTGGTCTCAATAATTGAAGAAAATAATGAAGAATCTGATGAGTCCGACATGGATGAATCCGAAGAATCTTATAGTGCTGAGTCCGACGAATCTTACAGTGATGAAACCGAAGAATCTTACAGTGATGAAACCGATGAATCTTACAGTGAT
>DTSC01000125.1 GCA_012965625.1 Flavobacteriales bacterium
AAGTGCTGAAATGGTTTGGAGTGCTTAGGCCAATTGATTTAGATTCATTTTAAAAACAGATTTTCTTTTCTAAAAAGCACTTTATACAAAGAGATACCAGAAATATGGTCTAAGTATTATGACAATTGCCAAGTTTGTCATAAATTAGATTTTTGAATTTGGTTTCAACCATAATTATCCAAAATACAAACAATACAATATCGTGGAATATTTTTCAGAAGAAGGGCTGAAAAACCTTTTAGAAGAGCTTAATCAATTGAAAAGCGTTGAGCGTCCTGCAATCTCTAAACAAATTGCTGAAGCAAGGGATAAGGGCGACTTGTCTGAAAATGCAGAATATCATGCTGCCAAAGAAGCACAAGGGCACCTTGAGAGCAAAATTGCCAAGATGGAAGAAGTCGTTGGCAATGCAAGAGTAATTGATGGGTCAAAGCTAGACTCTTCCAAGATCCTAATACTCTCAGTAGTAAAATTAAAAAATATTGCCAACGATGCGGAGATGACTTATAAGCTGGTTGCGGAAAATGAGGCCAATCTTAAAGAGGGAAAGATCTCTGTTGATTCCCCTATAGGAAAAGGCTTATTAGGAAAAAAGAAAGGTGATATTGCCAAAATCAAAGTGCCAAACGGAGTTATGGAATTTGAGATCATCGATTTCTCCAGGTAAACCATCCTTAAATGTCCAGTATTTTCACAAAAATTGTATATGGCGAGATTCCATGCCATAAAGCTGCAGAAACTGAAAAGCACCTTGCTTTTCTAGATATTAACCCTCTTGCCAAGGGCCATCTTTTGGCTATCCCCAAAAAGGAGCTTGACTATCTCTTTGATCTTGAGGATGAAGAATATAAGGACTTAATGCTGTTTGCGAAAAGGGTCGCTGTCGCTTTGAAGCAGGTAGTACCATGTGCAAGGATTGGTGTGGCCGTTGTTGGGCTGGAAGTTCCACACGCTCATGTGCATTTGGTTCCCATTAACGGAGTTTATGATATCGATTTTTCTAAACCAAAGCTTCAGTTTTCCAATGAGGAGTTTGAAGCGCTTGCAAAGGAGATAAACTGCGTTTTCACACAGGATAGTTAGGCTTTTCTATCTGGATTATCAGAAAGAAACGCCTTCCAGTTTGTGTATGACTTGCCAGCCGCCTTAGGAGATTTCTGAAAATAATGACATACCGCAGCAGCCAGCCCATCAGATGCATCCAGTTGTGTTGGCATTACCTTGATGTTCAATAGCGTTTGAAGCATACTTGCTACCTGCTCCTTGGATGCATTGCCATTCCCTGTTATGGATTGTTTGATCTTTTTGGGAGCATATTCAAAGATGGGAATGTTCCTGTAAAGGGCTGCTGCCATAGCCACCCCCTGCGCTCGGCCAAGCTTAAGCATGGATTGAACATTCTTCCCATAGAATGGCGCTTCAACAGCCAATTCATCAGGTTTGTACTCCTCAATTAACGATAGGGTCTTCTCAAAGATACGTTTGAGCTTATCAGGATGGCTATTCAACTTGCTCAGCAATAATACGTCCAGTTAGCTGCATCTCTTGCCCTTTTACGTGAATTAATCCGTAACCCATTATGGTAGTACCCGGATCAATACCAAGAATAATTCTGTCTTCTGAAGTCAAAAGGTTTGTGTAGTAATATAAGCTTTATTGCATTGCATCTAATTTGGCCTTCATCTCTTTATACTTTTCATCATTCCCTGTACGGGCATAAAGCCGGGCCAACCTGGTAAGTACATCAGTATCTTTAGCATCAATTTCATGTGCAATTTCAAAATATGGTAGGGCCAATTTAAATTGTTCTTCTGCCTTAGTTTTCTCTTTGGTATACAGGTCATTATTCTTAATCTCCTTTGCTTTATTCATAATTTCAGCCCCCATATTAAAGTATATTGCACCAAGATAATAATGTGCCATGAAATGAGCTGGGTTTAATTCAATGGTTTCCTTATAATCCTTTAAGGCCTCCTCAATATTGCCCTTCTTTTCATGCAAGATCCCACGAACAAAATATAAGGTGCTGTTGCCATCATCATATCCTATGTCATCATTTAGCTTATTCAACAGCTCATCTGATTTCCCAGCCTTTATGGAGAGGCTCACCTGCTGCAAGATCAGGCCCTTGTCATCATAAAAACGATCTCGGCCTTTTCCTAAAGTGCTAAGAGCTGAAGCTGTATCTTTTTCTTCCAATTGCAAGGCACTCATATAAATATAAATGTTAGGATCATTGTAATTCATATCAATTAACTTTTGGAGGTACTCCTTAGACTTTGCTTGATCATTGGCCCCAAAAGCAGCGTAATAAAGATTCAGATATATGGTTTTTTCTGAAACATTATTTCTTGCAAGGTCTTTGTTTTTATCATAATCTAAACATTTTAAAACAAGACTATACAGCATGTTTGCCCTTTCATAATTCTTCTCTTTATAACTATTAATGCCAGCAATGAAGCAACCAATAGCGGCATTCATCAAATACACACTGGAAGAATCCTTGTACATTTTTCGTTCGTCAACATCAATGCACGTAGTTAAACTAACGACAGATTTTTCAATTGCCTCCGGATCCAGCTTGGAATTATCGGCATTATAAATAGCCAGATAAATCCGGCCACGATAATACCACATCTTTGGATCATTGGCTGTTTTTACATGTTTCGCTGCCAGGTCAATATACTTTTTGGCTTCCGCATATTCCTTATATTTAAAAGAATTGGCAGCACTCTGAACATTGTTTTTTTGTGCAAAACCAAGACCACTTAGCAGCACAAGAATCATAATTATATTAACTCTAACCATTGTATTTCAGAATTTATTTTGCCTATTCCCCCTCTTTGTCCAATTCCTTCACCTTGCCATAACCAAGCTTCTCAAGGTCCTCTTTAATCAGGTACTTATTTCCAACGACCAATATGATCATGTTATCTGGCTTTAGCTGCGTTTTTGCCAAGGCATTTATCTCCTCCTTCGTAATATTGTTCACAATATTTTCTTGTTGGGCTTTATAGTCATCTGGCAAGTCTTTCTCTACTATATTACCTAGGTAATTAGCTTTATCCCACAAGGTCTCATAATTCAGCACATCCTTTTGAAGCATATTGCTTTTAGTATGAGCTAGCTCTTCATCAGTAATGCCACCAGCATGATAACTTTTAATCTCTTTTATAAATTCTATAATCGTGCTATCAGTGACATTGGCTTTCACCGTTGCACTGGCAGCAAACGGGCCGGGATAATCAGAGCCGGAAAACCACGACCTGGCACCATAGGTATAGCCCTTGTCCTCTCTCAGGTTCATGTTAATCCGGCTGGAGAATGCTCCACCCAATGGGAAATTCATGATATTGGACTTGAAGAACTTACCCGTTGCATCATATTTATCTGACAAATACCCTATCCGGATCTGTGATGCAGTAGTTTTAAAGTCTGACTGGTGCACAAGATATATTTGAGTTTTGTCATAAGTTGGAAATCCTGAAATTTCCGGAAGCTTAGCCCCCCTTGTTTTCCATTTTGATAAAAAATCCAGTTTTGGCAAAACCTCCTCTTTGGTTATATCCCCAACAACCACAACACTTGTTAATGAAGGTTCATAATATTTGTCGTAATATGCTTTAGCATCAGAAACCTTTAGCTTATACACATCATTGTACGTTCCGGTATAATGAACACCAAGTACTGACTCTCCGTAAATAAGCTTATTAAAAACCTTGCTGGCAGTAACTGTTTTTTGACCCTCTTAAAATCTTCTTCTCTAAAACCAGGGTTGAATAACTTTTCCTCTAAGATCTTTAGAGTTGCATCCAGGTTTGCTGGCAATGTCGAAACATAAATGCCTGAACTAGCTCTTGAAGAACTAAAAGAAATAGAGCTTCCCAAATCTTCCAGCTGGGCACTGATCTCTTCTGTCGTAAAATTCGCAGTTCCTTCATCCAACATGGCAGCACATAAAACTGCAGTACCAGTTTCGCCTTTGCCAAGTTCCATAAGATGTCCCCCCTCAATATTAATAAGGACAATAACCTTTGGAACTTCTTTTGATTCAGCACCGATAATTTCAATACCATTGTCAAGTTTTGTGCGATAAAAATCAGGAATCACTGCTATCTTTGAATCTTTCTGAGCAGGTTTCTCCGAACGATCAAAATTATCCTCAGGCTTAGTATAGGATAATCCTGCGTACCCAGGCTCAGGTCCTATCTTGAGTTCTGCATTGGGGTTATAGCTCTCTTTCTTAAACTTTTTTCTATCCTCATTAGCTGGCAAGGGCCAAATATTAACAAAAACTGCATTCCTCCCTTTTATATACCTGGTAAATACTCTGACCAGATCTTCTTTCGTAACTTTATTATATCTGTCAATCTCATTCTGAAGATTATAGGGCTTGCCTAACAGCATATATGACTCACTTAACATAGAGATCTTCCCAAAAACACTTCCCATCTGGTTTAACAGGCTTGAATAGGTTTTCGCCTTTGCTCGTTCCAATTCTTTCTCTGTAATTCCTGTTTTTTCAAATTCTTCCAATGTTTTACGTATTTGATCTTCTGTGTCATTAAAACTAACAGGTGTTCCATCTTTTAGCATAGGATATGCTAATACTAAAATGGTAAACTCCCCTGCTAATTCACTGGTATTATTATACACAACAGATTCAACTGCTCGTTCGGACTTAACAAAATTCTTATAAAATATGGAGTTGTTCCCATCACCCATTATGTCCGCAAGCAGATCCAATGCCGCCTCATCTCTGTGAAATCTCGGCACAGAAGGAAATACCATCTGCGTCCATGGAAAAAAGACATCATCCTTGCTATTTGAATACTTGTCATCTGGGACGACAGGCAATGGAATCCTTTGTTTCTTAACCTCGCTACCGCGTGGAATTGGCCCGTAATATTTCATCGCCATATCCAAAACCTCCTTTGGATTAATATCCCCTCCTACGCTTAAAATGGCATTATTAGGCCCATACCAACGCATAAAAAAATTCTTCAGGTCGTTTACATCAGCACGATCTAGGTCATCCACATATCCAATAACCGGCCAGCTATATGGATGCCCAGGAGGATATAAGTTCTGACCCAATAGCTCTCCACTTAAGCCATATGGCTGGTTAATCTGGTTTTGGGCTTTTTCATTTTTAACAGTCTTTCTCTGGATCTCAAATTTATCCTGCGTCACCGCGTCTATAAGAAAACCCATCCTGTCTGCTTCCAACCAAAGTGCCGTCTCCAAATTATTGCTGGGAACCGTATTGAAATATACAGTGTTATCATTGGTCGTATAACCATTCATTTGCCCACCAGCACTGGAAATGATCTTAAAATGTTCATCATCCCCAACATTATCAGAACCCTGGAACATCATATGCTCAAAGAAATGAGCAAATCCGGATTTTCCCGCAGTTTCTCTTCCTGAACCTACATGATATCGCACCTCAACATGTACCAATGGGTCAGAATGGTCCTCATGCAGAATAATTGTTAAACCATTTGGGAGCTGCCATTTTTCGTAAGGGATAATCATTTCTCCCTCTTTTGCCTCAACTTTTTCAAGCAATTTAGGATGTGGGATGAAAGTAGTTACATTTTCAATGTCTGAGACTTGCCCAAATCCTCTCAATGAGGACATAATAATGAGCGACATGAATATTATTCTTTTCATAATAATTTGATGGTTTAATAAAGATTTAATTCGATGCAATTTTGAGATGAACGGCAAATTTAATTATTTTACCATAAATCTATTGGGTTTTTGCGTAATTCGCATTTTAAAAAACGCTTAACCTTGTAGCCTAAACAAAAAACATGCCTATAAATACCTTAAGAAAGATCGACCTGAAGATTATCAGGCAACAAGACCAATATTGGTTTATCTCCCTTCTTATTAAATTAAGTATCGTAATTGCCGCTTTTGGGTTCATCTATAAAGAGATTATATACAATAAAGATCTCAGTTTGATCTCCAGCTTTGTTCATCAAATATTTGTAGCACCCACTGATTATTTTTTGCTATTTATTGTTGTTTTGATGATGTTCGTAAACTGGACAATAGAATCGTTAAAATGGCGATTTATAATAAGGAAAATAGAGGCCATCAGAATTACTACTGCACTAAAAGCAATCTTTTCAGGCACCAGCGTAAGTGTATTTACTCCTAATAGAGTTGGTGAATTTGGCGGACGAATTTTCTATCTCAATAAATCTGATAGAATCCAAGGTGTATTTATTACTTTGCTCGGTAGTGTAAGCCAGCTAGTGGTGACCATTATAGCCGGCTCCTTGGGTTTTTTGGCGTTCCCATTTCTTTATCAATCAGCAAGCATAAACTTAATCCTGCTTTACTCGTTATTTGGGATTATTGGAATACTAATCACATTAACATTAGTCTTTTATTTTAACATCTCAATTTTAACAAGGTTTGGAAAGAAGACGCTAGACCTCTTAGCCTATTCTATTAGAAACAAGTTATTTAAGAAACTAAAGAACTATGCAGCAGTATTCACACTGTATTCTGGCCAAGAATTAGGTATAGTGTTAGGGTACAGCATGCTGAGATATGTTGTTTTTTCCACACAATTTTTTCTTCTTCTCATCCTGTTTGATGTATCTCCACCCTTTCTGGGAGGCATGGCCCTAATAACCATCACCTTTTTCACCATGACCATAATCCCAACCATTGCCTTAACAGAACTTGGAGTCAGGGGATCAGTCGCATTATATTTTATTGGACTCATTAGCAGTAATGACATTGGCATTGTAACGGCAAGTTTTACACTTTGGTTCATCAACCTGGCAATTCCAGCAATAATTGGCTCCGCATTTGTTTTGAGAATGGATGTTTTCAAACCCCGGGAGCAAAAACCCCATAAAACGCTTTCCTGAAAATGACTTTCCTGCTGATAATATACACGATTGCTGCTTCCGCCCTTTTTTTGTACTCAATTGTAATGATACGCTACACAATTTCCTGGAAGAACTTAGCTGTATATAAAAACAATTCAGCCATGCAGCCAAGCACATACATAAGCATTATCATTCCAGTCCGAAATGAAGAAAAACATCTTGAAGATTGTCTCAATAGCTTAAGAAGCCAGGATTATCCTTCAAGATTATTTGAAATCCTTGTGATAAATGACAATTCTACTGACCAATCAGCTTTATTGTCGGATAGATTTTTCAAGAAAAACCCTTCAATATCCGGAAGATTAATTAACCTCAAGGAAGATGGTGGTGGACATGGCAAAAAAATTGCTATTACAAAAGGTGTTCAAAATGCAAATGGGAAGTTAATTATTACAACAGATGCAGATTGTACGGCTAATAAATTATGGATACGAACAATTGCTGAATTTTATGAAGAAAATGGGCCTAAACTAATTGCTGGCCCTGTGTTGCTTAAAGGTTTCAAATCAATTTTCCAGAAGATCATGGAATTGGAATTTATAGGTTTGATGGCAGCCACGGCGTCAGCAATCAACCAGTCAAAGCCTATCATGTGCAATGGCGCAAACCTTGCCTTTGAAAAAGAGGCCTTTATAGATGTTGGGGGTTATCATGGAAATGACAACATCTTATCGGGAGACGATGTGTTCCTTTTAGTAAAAATCCACCAAGCATTTCCGGGCAAGATCCTGTTCTTGAAATCAAAAAATGGACTTGTCCATACCTCAAACAATCCAGGGTTAAGTGATTTTGTTGCTCAACGTTCCAGATGGGTTTCAAAAGTTAGAATGATCTCAGATTCCAATACATTATTCGTTGCTTTTGTTATTTATTTATGCAACTTTATGGTTCTGTTTAACATGATTACCTGGTTAATCAACCCCAATTATAATGGGACTTTTTTATTCATTATATTTGGCATCAAGTGTATAATTGACTATTTGTTTTTGAATTTAGCATCCCGTTATTTTGAGAAAGGAAATCTGATGCGTTATTTTATACCTGCAGAGTTTCTTAATTTGTTCTATGTAACTTTTATAGGGATCTTTGGAAATTTAGCAACGAATAAATGGAAAGAAAGGAATGTTCTCCAATAAACACCAGGGGAGGAACCAAAGGTTAAGGATTGCTATAATCAAATGAATAAATCAGAAAAACACAAGAAGTCAAAATCCCTTTCCAATCAAGTTTGGGCTAAAATGAAAAAGAATTCGATTGCCGTCTTCGGCATGGGGATAATCTTTACTTCCATTCTTGTAGCCATTCTTGGCCCTTTGATCCAGCCAGACCATACACCTGATGCTAACGAGATGACGCTTCAGCTTACCACAAAAAAGCCTGGGTTTACAGTTAAAATGTTAAATGTTACTAAAAACAAGGAAGACCGCAGCAAAGGCATTTTTGCTAAAATGATCTTTGGCGAGGAACTTCCGTATCGGGAAATTCCCATTTATGATTACTGGTTTGAAGGAGAAAATATTGTTGTTGAAACTTTTACAGGTTTGGAGGTAAATAATGGAATAGAAACACGTTTTAACCTGGCAGATGTAGTTTACTCTATCAATTTCAATAATCTTTTTAAAAGGACTTCTAATGGCTACCTTGAGTTCTATGATTTTAAAGGAAATAGAATAAGCAAATCCATTAATGACCTTAAAGATATCGTTGAAGAGCAGCATGTCGTTTCAAAAACGTACCTGTTAGGTACAGATCGATATGGACGAGACTTACTGAGCAGGTTGTTAGCAGGCACCAGGGTATCATTATCTGTGGGACTAATCTCTGTAATAATCTCATTAGCCATCGGCGTATTACTAGGTGCAATCTCTGGATTCTTCAGGGGCTGGGTAGATGATCTGGTTTTGTGGTTTATTCAGGTGGTTTGGTCTATCCCTACCCTTTTGCTTGTAATTGCGATTACTTTCGCTTTAGGGAAAGGTTTTTGGCAGATATTTGTTGCGGTAGGTCTCTCTATGTGGCCGGAAATAGCAAGAATTGTTAGGGGCCAAATAATTTCTGTGAGAGAACAGGAGTTTGTGGAAGCAGGCAAAGCACTTGGCTTTACTAACGCACGAATCATATACAAACATATCTTACCCAATACTATGGGGCCTGTTATTGTAGTATCAGCAGCAAATTTTGCTGCAGCAATCCTCCTGGAAGCAGGGTTGAGTTTTCTTGGCATTGGTGCTCAGCCGCCCATGCCCACATGGGGTGGCATGATTAAAGACCATTATGGGTATATTATTGTTGACGCAGCTTATTTAGCACTTTTCCCTGGCATTGCCATTATGTTGATGGTGTTGGCCTTTGTGCTTGTTGGCAATGGACTTAGGGACGCAATGGATGCAAAAACAACAATAAATTGACCCTAAGCCTTATGAGATACAAAGCGATAAAAAATTTTAACGCTTTGTTATATCAAGATTTTTTTATTTAGAAAACTTTATCCAAATAAGTCTTTTTAGAATGGCAAGTCATCCTGTTGCTCATCAGATAAAGGAAGGTCCTCACTTACCGGTATAGGCGTCTCTTCAGGTGCTGTGCTCGTTGAAAAAGCGGCTTCAATTCTCCATGCTTGTAAGTTTACAAAATAGCGGCCATTGTATTCATTTCCTCTCAAATTAAAAGCCACTTTCACTTCGTCGCCAGCTGAATAAGCATCCAGGATATTTACCCTTTCCTTGATGCACTCTAGTTTAATGTCTTGTGGATATTGTTCATTTGTCGTGACGACGAACTCTCTTTTCTGAAACCCTGATTCAAACGTCTGAGTGTCATTTATAAATTTAATCTTGCCTGATATTTCCATGTTTAGAAATTAAAATAATTAATAATAATTGTTATTGCTCTTTAATGCCAGAAAGAAGTATAAAAAATTTGTCAAAGCCCCCTATCCAGATGGGATCTCGCTTGTTAAAGGATTTCTTCTGCCTAAATATTTCTGTTGCCAGAGTATCGTGCAAATATCCGTTTTATTTTTTCATCTTCCAAGAATGCACGCTTTGATTTATTCACTTTAATGGTTGTATTAGTGTTAAATATTCAATCCATCAGGAATTACAGTTTAATTTGAAATTATTTGACACACCATAAAAACACTTGACCATGGGGATTCCTTATACATTTACAAATTATATGTAAAACACATTTAAGAAAGGGAATGAATTAAACAGGAAATCATAACCGCTAAAAACTGTCTTTGCCAACACTTTAACTCAGTAATTTTGTTTTATTGGATGTTAACAAAATTCAAACAAATTGAATACCTTTGTATCCCAAAATTTCTGGATAATAGCGGGTGTGGTGAAATTGGTAGACACGCTAGACTTAGGATCTAGTGCTTCACGGCTTGGGGGTTCGAGTCCCTTCACCCGCACAAAAGACGCAAGCAGCAATGGAAATAATAAAGGATAATATTGATAAACTAAATGCTGAGGTTGTAATTAAACTCAAAGAGGACGATTACAAAAGCAATGTTGAGAAAGTATTACGAGACTACCAGAAAAAGGCGAGAATAAATGGGTTTCGTCCTGGCAAAGTTCCTATGGGTGTAATCCAGAAAATGTATGGAGAATCAATCTTGGTAAGTGAGGTGAACAAGATGATATCAAAATCTTTATACGAATACCTGCATGAAAATAAAATTGAGGTTCTGGGCACACCACTTCCAAAATCTAAAGAAACAGAGAAGGTTAATTGGAAAACACAAAAAGACTTTGAATTTACTTATGAAATGGGATTGTCGCCTGAAATCAATATTAAACTGGCTAATGAAAAAATCTCTAAACATAGTGTTGCCAATGACCTAAAACTTACTGAGAAGTATATTGAATATCTGCAAAAGAGGTTTGGAACACAAAAGGAAGTTGAAATATCAGAAATTGATGACCTTATTTATGGAACATTGGTAGAGCTAGATGAAAGCAATGAACCAAAAGATGGCGGTATTTCTAAACAAGATGTTCCTATTGCTCCGAATACGGTTGAAGACAATGAAGCAAAGAAGCTTTTTTTAGGCAAAAAGGTAGGTGAAAGTATCGTCGTGGATCCAAAGAAGATTGCCAATAACCCTACCGTAATTGCCTCAATGCTCGGAATAAATAAGGACTTAGCAGAAAACTTCACTTCTATGTTGAGTTTCACGATTACCAAGATCTCCAGGCTATCAGAAGCAGTCCTTAATCAGGAGTTTTATAACAACGTTTATGGCAAAGATGTTATAAAATCAGACTCTGATTTTAACAAAAAAGCCTCGGAAGAAGCACATAAAATGATAATGGCAGAAGGTGAGAAGAAATTTAATAATGATGTTATAAAAAAGGCCCTTGAACGAACAAAGGTTCCATTGCCTAATGAGTTTTTAAAGCGTTGGTTGATTAGCTCAAATGAAAAACCAATAACCATGGAGCAGGTAGATTCAGAATATGATGGCTTTGCCAAAAATACCCGGTGGCAGCTGATTAAAAATCAAATTGTCAAAGAGAATGAGCTTAAAGTTTCTGAAGAAGAGCTAGTCAATGAAGCAAAGAACTTTGTTAAAAACCAATATGCTCAATATGGGCAATTACAAATTGGGGAAAAAGAATTAGCTGATATTGCCTCTAAAATTGTTTCAAATGAAGAAGAGCGGAAATCTATCCTGGAAAGGCTATATGAATTCAAGGTGGTTGAATATCTTAAGAGCATATTAAAAATTAAAGAAGTTGACGTTTCTTATGATGAATTTGTAAAATTAGCTAACCAAGAGGATAAAAAGTCAGAATCAGCCTTTGCCAAATTTTTTAAGTCTGGCTTCAAGAAAAAAAGCTGACCGTAAAATAGAACCATGCATTTAAAAATAATCCAAACTAATAATTTCTAAAACACCTATTATGATTCCTAAAGGAGAGTTCAGAAAATATGCAACAAAACACATGGGTATTAATAGCATTGCACTAGACCAGTACACCCAATTTCAAGATAATTATATCTCACCAACTATCATTGAGGAGCGACAGATGAATGTTGCCTCTATGGATGTTTTTTCGCGCTTGATGATGGATAGAATTATATTTTTAGGAGTGCCGATCGATGATCATGTTGCCAACGTTATACAGGCTCAGCTTTTATTTTTAGCTTCAACTGATGGCAAACAAGATATTCAGATCTACCTTAACACTCCTGGTGGAGGTGTTTATGCAGGCCTTGGCATCTATGATACCATGCAATATATAGAACCTGAAGTATCCACAATATGTACAGGTATGGCAGCTTCTATGGGAGCCATTCTATTGTGTGCGGGAGCCAAGGACAGAAGGACTTCCCTTCCTCATTCAAGGGTTATGATTCACCAACCGATGGGTGGTGTGCAGGGTCAAGCTTCTGATATAGAAATCACGGCGAGGGAAATTCAAAAGCTAAAAGTGGAGCTCTACAGTATAATCGCAAAGCATTCAAAAAATGATATAAAGAAAATTACCAAGGATGGTGACAGAGATTATTGGATGACTGCTGAGGAAGCTTTAGCTTATGGAATGATAGACGAAATATTAGTAAAAAAAGAGACTAAATAAGTCAATTTTTATAAGAACAAACCTTGAAAGATGACTAAAGAAGTCGATATCAAATGCTCTTTTTGTGGAAGAGATAAACAAGACACACAAGTGCTTGTTGCTGGAATCAATGGGCATATTTGCGATGAATGTATACAGCAAGCCCTGGGAATTGTAAAAGAGGAAATTTCAGACAAGACCACATCGTATGAAAATGCTTCAATATCACTTAAGCCTCAAGAAATATACGAGCATCTGAACGAATATGTCATTGGACAAGAGGAAGCTAAAAAGACCATTTCAGTAGCCGTTTACAATCATTACAAAAGAATCACGCAAAAGGATGATGGAGATGATATTGAGATTGAAAAATCAAACATTCTTTTTGTGGGTGAAACTGGTACAGGAAAAACGCTTATTGCTAAAACAATCGCAAAAATTTTAAATGTTCCCTTTTGCATTGCTGATGCAACTGTAATTACTGAAGCTGGTTATGTTGGCGAAGATGTTGAAAGTATCTTGTCTAGACTATTACAAACAGCTGATTATAATGAAGCCGCTGCAGAAAAAGGCATTGTCTTTATTGACGAAATTGACAAAATTGCAAGGAAAAGCGACAACCCCTCCATTACCAGAGATGTATCAGGAGAGGGTGTGCAACAAGGACTGCTAAAGCTAATGGAAGGAGCCGTTGTTAATGTGCCGCCACAAGGAGGAAGAAAACATCCGGAACAAAAACTGATACCGATAGACACGAAAAACATATTGTTTATCTGCGGCGGTGCATTTGACGGACTGGACAAGATCATAGGAAAAAGGCTTCAAACCCAGGCAATTGGTTATAAAACATCCAAAACTGATAGCATTGAGAAAGACAACATACTTCAATACGTCAATCCAACTGACATTAAGAGTTTTGGCTTGATTCCAGAATTGATAGGAAGACTGCCTGTACTCTCCTATTTAAAGCCATTGGATAAGGAGGCGCTGAGACGAATCTTAACAGAACCAAAAAATTCATTGGTCAAACAATACTCTAAGCTGTTTGATCTGGACAACATAAAGCTCACCTTTGAAAAAGGCGTATTAGATTTCATTGTAGAAAAAGCCATTATCTTTAAATTGGGGGCGCGTGGTTTAAGGTCAATCTGTGAGGCTATTATGCTTGATGCCATGTTTGAGCTTCCGTCGGACGATAAAGCCAAGTCTTTTAAAGTTACTATGGACTATGCAAAAGGAAAGCTTAAGAAATCTACTATAACCAAGTTAAAAGTTGCCTAAGCGCTCATAGGTTATAAAAGAACAAGAATATTTGTTTTTTTCATCAGGATCCACCCTTACTCTTTCTTTTTCTATCCAAACTTTGGTATCAAATTCAGGGAAAAAAGTGTCCCCTTCAAACTCATTATGTACTCGTGTG
>DTSC01000126.1 GCA_012965625.1 Flavobacteriales bacterium
CCAATGTTATTCAAAGAGACAGCAATGCCTTTTTTATCTCCAATCTCCTCTTGTATTTTTAAGCTTCTGGTGTAATAGTCTATGGCTTTGGCGTAATCGCCCTGTTTATTATAAATAACTCCAATGTTATTCAAAGAGACAGCAATGCCCTTTTTATCTCCAAGCTCCTCTTTTATTTTTAAGCTTTTAGTGAAATAGTCTATGGCTTTGGCCAAGTCGCCCTGAATTTTATAAATAGCTCCAATGTTATTTAAAGAGTAAGCAATGCCTTTTTTATCTCCAATCTCCTCTTGTATTTTCAAGCTTCTGGTATGGTAGTCTATGGCTTTGGTGTAATCGCCCTGTTCATTATAAATAACTCCAATGTTATGCAAAGAGACAGCAATGCCTTTTTTATCTCCGATTTTCTCTTTTATTTTTAAACTCCTTGAGTAATAGTCAAGGGCTTCCTGGTGGTATCCTTTTCTTCTATTAATATTACCAATAGCACTTAATAACATCGGAGTTTCTTTCTTAAATCCCTCCTCATTCAAAACATTTAATCCCTTTGTGTAACTATTTATGGCCATATCATACTGCCCTGTAAGCTCATAAACCCACCCAATGTTGTGGTAATTACCTACAACACCTATCGCATCACCCATTTCTTTTTTGTTGTTTAAAGAACGATTGTAGTACTCTAGGGCCTTTTCACTTTTACCATTATTCAAATAATCGGTCGCTGTATGGGTCAATACAGAGGCCATTTCCTTAAGCGAATTGTGCTCCCACTTTTCAGAGCCGGCTTTGCGGGCATAAGATAGGGCTTGCTCAAATTTAGATATTGCCAATTCAGGCTTACCCTTTCTGTACTCCTTCCCAATCTTAATTAACAGTATTGCTTTGGTGGTGTCCGGTTGGTTGCTGTCCTTCAACGCAGCCCATAGGGAGTCGAGGTTTACAGCAGAGGCAATGCCTGGCAGGAGGAGAAAAACAAATGCTGATATGTATATACGCTTCTTCAAATTGGATCTTATTAAAACCGCACCCCCATCACCAATATGTCATCTATCTGCTCGGTGGCTCCCATCCACTCATCCATGGTCTTTTGGAGGATGTCTTTTTGGGCGGAGAGGGGCTTGTGCTTGTTCTGCAGCAGGATGGTTTTCATGTTCTTTAGCTTGAATTTCTTGTCTTTGGGGCCACCGAACTGGTCTGGGTAGCCGTCTGAGAACAGGTAGATGGTATCCCCTTTCTGCAGCTGCAGCTCGTGGTGGGTAAAGGGTTTTTGCTCGCCGGTTAGGATGCCCACGGGCTGCTTATCGGCCTTTGTCTGGTGGAGCTCCCCATCACGGATCAGGACCAGCGGGTTGTTGGCAAGTGCATATTCCAGGGTGCCGTTGCGATTCCAGGCACAGAGCACCGCATCCATCCCGTCTTTCTGTGTGCCCACGGCCCCGGTCTGCTTCAATGCATCAATGACATCCTTGCGCACCTCGTAAAAGATCTCATTGGGTTTGGTAAGGCCCTTTTGGTTCACCGCCTCATCCAGCAGGGCTTTTATCAGCATGCTCATGAACGCGCCGGGTACGCCGTGGCCGGTGCAGTCACAAACGGCAAAGTACACCCTGCCCTCTTTCTCTGCCATCCAGTAAAAATCACCGCTCACGATGTCTTTGGGCTGGAACAGGATAAAATTGTCGGGCAGCACTGAAAGCTCCTCACTGGTGGGCACCACCGCCTTTTGTATGTTCCTGGCGTATCGGATGCTGTCGGTGATCTCCGTTTTATGTTCTTCTACCCTCTTTTTCTGCTCCTCTATAAGTTTTTTATTTTCACGAGCTCTACGGAATCGGTTTACCATGACCAACGCAAATACTAATATCAGCAAGAATACCACGGCAACCGCATAAAGAATTAGCTCACCCTGCTCTTTCTCCTTTTGAGCTAAGGCCTCTCGGGTTTTCTTTTCTTCTTCCAGTATCAACATCTCCTTTGCCGTTTCGGATTTGATCTCCCGCTCTGCCTCCCATTTCTCCATCTCCCGGGTGCTGATGCTGTCCTTCATCAATATATGCAGCTGGTAATGTGCCAGGGCGCTATCCATATAGCCCAGCTGTTTTTCTACCCTTACCAGGCTAATGGCAGCATCCCTCATGCTTTCCGGGTAGCCCAGCTCTCTCGCGATCTGCAGGGCCTCCCGGCCCACCTCCAGGGACTTCTGCAGCTCCCCACTATCTGCATAGATGCCGGAAATACCCATCAATGACCTGGCCTTTCCCTGCATATGGTTTACTGCCTCCTGCAGTATCGCTGCGCGTTTGTAGTGCTCCAGGGCTTTTTCATCTTCTCCCAATTTCCTGTGTATCACGGCTATGTTTCCAAGTGAATTGGCAATGCCCTCCTTGTTGTCCAGCTCTTCCCGCAGGGCCAGGCTTTTGTAATGAGACTCCAGGGATTTGTCAATATCCCCAAGTTTGTCATAGTAAATCGCAATATTATTCAAACCTGATGCCCTTTGGCTTTTATTGCCGTGCTTTTCTGATAACCGCAGTCCTTCCAGGGTATATTCCAGCGCCTTTTCTACATTGCCTTGCTTATCGTAGATAAAACCTATGTCATTCAAACAGGAACCCAAACCAGGTAAGTAGTTGATCTCCTGGTAAACAAGATAAGACCTGTTTAAAAGCTCCAGGCACCTCTCAGGGTCGCCCCGGTAATAGTGAACATGGGCCTTGTGACTATAAATGGCGGCTTTTACCTTTAGCAGAACATGTTTCTTCCTACCCCTAGCTCCGGGCAGATTTACCGCCACAAGCTCCAGGGCTTTTTTGCTAAGGTACAATACCGTATCCTGGTTGCTACCACTGAAAATATCGGCCAGCCGTTCGTAGGATTTCAATACGGCAGTATCCGGCTTACCCTTTGCAATGATCTTAGCATGTGAACCAATTCCCATTTCCTGGGCTGTGACTGCAGAAGAGAGCAAGTAATAGACAAGAAAGACACTAATGAAAATCTTGGCTTGTCTCATATCAATTATAAGTCAGATAGTTCAATGGTTACAGCATATCACCATAAGTTAATAAACGAAAGACTTTGGAAAAAGATCTATATACACCTTACCTCAAAAGGCAGTTCCACAACAGAACTAACTTCTTCTCCCCTGCCTTTCATAACATCATCTCCTTTATTATAAAGCCAGGTTACTTCAACATCATTATCTGTATCATTGATTTTTTCCAAGATAAAAAGCATCTCTACAATGTTTCGTGCAGATGATGAGTTGAAATAATCCAAGTGCATAACCATCTCGGTTTTTGGATTAGGGGTTTTTACATATTCTTCCAGCCATTTATGAATGGGGGCAAAGAACCCAAAAGAGTCTTCTGGAAGTGAACGTCCTGAAATCTCAAACTTATTTCCTTCCTTGTCAAGCAACAAATAAGGCGTATCTACGGTATTAATGATCTCTAGTTTTTGCATAATATCTTAATTAAACATTGATGGAAATTGAGTAGAATAATTGATTTTCATGGATTTGACTAAATTCATATTTTACACGGCTGCAACTATCCCTATAAATATCGATCAAACCCAGGCCTGCCCCTCCCCCCGGTTTACGTTCTGCCCTTAAGGTCTTTCTATAAAGCAAATTCAATTCTTCCGCATTTAAACTTGCCAAATTTCCTAAAATTTTGTTTAATGTCTTGGCCTTTTCCCTGTCTATGACATTACCAGCACTCAGGATATATGTATCATCTCTTTTGCAGATCATGAAAACTCCTGTATTCTTATTCTTTTCATTGGGCTGTCCGTGTTTAGAGATGTTTTGCAAAACCTCTACCAAAACATTAAAGGTTTTTTTCTGTCTTGATAATTCCTCTACCAATGACTGCATGTTCTCCTCCATCATGCGGATCATAGGTACCACCGCTTTTTGACTAAAATCTCCTTTATATAATAACAGGACATCTGCGTTTACAAAATGAGTGTGAAGTTCCTTGTCAGCAGAAAATGGAGCAAACTTT
>DTSC01000127.1 GCA_012965625.1 Flavobacteriales bacterium
AGGTAATACTACCATCACAGTCACCATTGCATTTTACATTTAAACCGTTTAATGACAAATTAAAAGAAGGAGGTTCAGTGATATTCTGGTCATCCACTACCTGGCATCCATTTACATCCTGAACAGTAATTAAATAAGTCCCTGCGCATAGGCCTGTTGCTGTAGAAGTTGTTTGACCATTATCCCATGAATAGGTATAAGGTACTGTGCCACTGGTCACTGTTGCAGTTGCATCACCGTTACAATCTCCATTGCAGAGCACATCATTACCCGTCATTGTCACAATTGGTTCAGGATATACTTCAATAATAACTGTAACTGTATCAGAACAAGTTCCATCATCAACAATTAGTGTAACTGTAAATATGCCTGCGGAGGTGTAGCTGTAGGAGGGTTCTTCTTGTGTAGAGGTGCCTATACCATCTCCAAAGTCCCAAGAATAGTTGGCTCCTGTTGTTCCTGTATTGGTAAAAACATAGCTATTCCCAGAAAGGCACTGGTTTGTATCGTTTACAGAAAACCCGGCAATAACTCCGGCATTGGAACCAATGGTAACACTGTCAGAACCAGAACACCCATTCATATCAGTAAAGGTTACTGAATAGGTACCTGTACATAAATTTGAAATATCTTGGGTAGTAGTACCGTTGCTCCAGGAATAGGAGGATATAAAGGCACCTCCAATTGTTACGGTAAGGTCAGCAGATCCATCACATAATCCTGGACACGATTCATCTACTCCGATAATATTTCCGGTTGGACCGTCATAAACGATTATGTTCATTGTCGTTGATGCCATGCAACCTGAGAATGTAACAGTCTGAGTTACAGTATAAGAACCAGCTGACAAATAAGTATGTGATGGATTTTCAAGTGTGGAGGGAATGCTACCATCTCCAAAGTCCCAAGAATAGCTGCCGCCTGTTGTTCCCGTATTGGTAAAAACATAGCTATTTCCAAAAAGGCATTGGTTGCCATTGTATGTAAATCCTGCCAAAGGATTGGGACCAGGGTCTATTGTAACTGATGCAATTGTAGAACAAGCATTTGCATCTGTTATTGTTACATCATATGTCAACGGACAAAGATTAGAAATGTCTTGTGATATCTCTCCGTTTGACCATAAGTATGTATATGGAGCTGTTCCTCCATTGACAGTAAGATTAGCACCACCATCACAACTTCCACTACAACTCTCATTTATTGGTGTGATGGTAGCGGAAGGAGAACATAATGCAGATACAACCTGGGTTGCAGTATCCGAACAAGTGCCATCATCAACAATGAGGGTAACAACAAATGAACCACAAGTGTTATAGGAATAGGCTGGATTTGCATGGGTATTGCTGGTTCCACTAACATCAATAACCAAATCTCCATCAAAATCCCATGAAAATGTTGGACAATTCGATCCACAGCTATTAACTCCTGAACCAGTATTTGTAAAAAAGAAGCTATTCCCAACAAAACACTGATCACCGTTATATGTAAAACTTGCAGTTACACCTGGTCCGGCTCCAATTATAACTGAATTAGTTACTGTACATCCATTATTGTCAGTAACAGTTATTGTGTAAGATCCATTACAAATTCCAGACAAATCTTCTGTAATGGCTCCATTGGACCATAAAAATGTATATGGAGAGACGCCTCCTATTACACTTAAATTTGCAGAGCCATTACAAACATCAGCACAACTTGCATCTGTGCCATTAATATTGGTAATAATTGCCTGGGGTTCTGTTATGGTATAGGCAACAATTGAATCGCAACCAGTGTTTTCTGAGACTGTTACAGTGTAGGTTCCAGCGATTAATCCAGTTATATCTTGCGTAATTTCACCCGTTGACCAATTATAAGTATATGGAGGTGTTCCTCCTGATACAGATAGGTCTATTGTACCCGTGTTGTTTCCATTACAATCAATGTGTGTTAGCATTGCTGAAGGATTTGCTGGGGTACAGCTGCAATTTATAAAGGTAATGCTGGCAGTATCTGTTACAGGGCAACTGCCTCCCATTACTGTAACCACATATTCAACAGAATTAGCTACTGTTGCAACAGGGTTTTGGATTGTAGGGTCACTTAAATCCGTGCTTGGTTGCCAGGAATAAATAGCTCCACCTTGAGGTGCGTCACAAATGGTAAAACGTATATTTGGCAGGAAGCCTGCACCTGCAGGAAATGCCAATGAGCAGCCACTACTATTATCTGCATAGTCATATAATACAGATTTACAGCTAGCTAGGCTATAAAAAACATCATCATCATTGGTATAGCTTTTATTGTCAAAGCACACTTCTACTATTATATTTGAAGTGCCATCCCAATCAAATGTTGTTGTGAGATTATGGGTATTCCATCCGAGGCTGGTAGAATATGACGTAGGGCCGTATACCGTTGCAAGTCCTGTTTCAAAAACAGGTACAGGAAAGCACGCCAGGGTAGTACATTTTATTTTAATCGTAAAGTTCTTATATGGTTTTGTACTGCCTTTATTAGCAATATTAAATGCCATTGCGGAGATTGTCCCAGATACCATGCCACTAGCAATAAGGTCAGTTGCATAATAGATATATTGAACCCTCCCATCATGCCAAAAACCCTCATAGGGCGTTGCTATTCCTGTTGAAAAGAAACCAAAACCAACAGTTTCCGTATGGCTGGCATTTACACAGGATGTATTTAATCCTCCACAAGTAAGAGTTGATGGAGGGAGAGTAATATTCGCATTAGCGTTTAACTGAACGTTTACGGTTGATCCCAGACAAATGGTTGTGTCTGGTGTGGCAATTACACTTTCAGATGTGTCAACTGCAACCGTTACAAATGCAGAACCGGAGCAAGCGGGATTATTAGGATCTGTGACAAATACAGTGTAAGTTGTAGTTCCATTCACCGTAGCAATGGGATTGGCAATATTTGGGTTGGAAAGCCCAGCAGTAGGCACCCAATTATATACATATGGTCCGCCACCACCTCCTACGCCGTAATGCACCATACCATTCCAGTTTCTTGGAGAGAAGTTTAATCCTGTTGGATAAGTTCCTCCATGTCCTTGCGTAATAGTTACATTAGCATCAGAAGCCCAAGGTGAAACACCAGGAGTTCCTGCACCATTAGTATATTGTACAATTCCTCCGCTTGAACTACCAACCCAGAAACCATAAGTTCCACCAGCTGGTATAGTTACACCACCTGGAATTTGAATATATCCTGTTGTTGCACCTGAAGTTAACGTAACTCCTGCTGCAGTAGCAACTGAAGTCCATGTTGGAGGTCCAGCAGTATAGTCAGCATAAGCACAGAATACTTCAAGGTTGGTTACAATAGTTGAGTTACCTGAACCAGGTCCTTGAGAGAATCCATCAATACATAAATCAGTACCAGAAGTGTTGATTAAGTTAAATGCATTACCTGACTGACCATTACCACCAGCAATAGAAACAAAAAGATCTGATACACTATTACACCCCCCTACATTATCATCAGCATTCAGCTGTGTTGTATCTCCAGAACACACAATTGGTCTAGCACTTGTCGCTGTAACAACAGGGGCTACGCCACTTACAGTTACTGTTACATCATCAGACATTGAACATCCTGCTGCTGAAGTGACAGTAACCGTATAGGTTGTTGTTCCGGTTGGACTCGCTGTTGGATTGGCGATATTGGGGTTCGATAGTCCGATGGTTGGGGACCAGGAATAGGTAAATGGGCCTTGTCCTGGTGGGCTAGCAGCAGCACTAAGCTGAGAGGATCCGTTAAGGCAAATCGTATTATCAGGTCCCGCAATTACAACAATATCAGGTACTACAAATACGGTAACGGTATCAGAATTTTTACATGTTGAAGAAAGGTCGCTTGTTACTATGTAGGTTGTTGTAGTGCTTGGCGATGCTGTAGGGTTTGGGCATGTAGTACAGCTTAAGGAAGTGGATGGAGACCAGTTAAATATGGAGCCACCTGTGACACCTAATTGAACAGGATTTCCTCCCAA